>JAYTUR010000844.1:0-4152 GCA_043744475.1 Saprospiraceae bacterium
AAGTTTGGTAAACAAAACAGCAGCGACACAATGAGCATACTATCAAAGAAATTCTTGCCTTCCCTTTTGGGCATTGCGACCTTAACGTGGATTGTCGGCGGTACGTTTTGGTTCAAAAATCAATTTTATGATAAACCTACTACTGATAGGACGACCGTACCGACACATAACGGTGAGTTTCACTTGCCTTTTTATTTCCCTTTCGGCACAGCCCAACCTGTTTTCACAGCGGAGAGTTTTTCTCTATTTAAGAAAACAACGGATTATTTGAACGAAAACAGCAGTAAGAGATTGATTATCACAGGATTGTATGCCAAAAAAGAAGTGCCGAATCAAATGGCTGCTCAATTGGGTTGGCAACGTGCGGAAGCAATAAGGTCTGTTTTACTCAATTTGGGTGCTGCATCTAACCGTATCGAAATGAAATCGGAAGAGCGTAACAATGTTTATTTTTCGAATCAACAACTGTATGACGGCGTAGAATTTAAAGTTGTGGACAATCCAGGGCGTTTTGAAGCTTTGAATTTGTTTTTTCAACCTGATAAATTTCAATTTGCTGAAAACGATGATTTGAAAAAATACTTTGCCGCTTTGAATGATTATGTCAAATTACATCCCAACGTTAAGCTCAAAATTACGGTACATCAAGATGATACTGAGGGGGTATGGTCATCGAAAAAACGCATGGCTTTTATGCACCTTTTTCTATCAAATCATGGTTTTTTGCCAAAACAATTTGAATTTGAAGACCTTAAAAACAAAAAGCCGCTGGCAGAGACAGGGCATATAAAAAATCGTCGAGTTGAAATCAGACTGATTGTTCCTTAAATAGTGCACTATGAATAGTATTTGGGCAGTTTTTTTATTGATGATAGGCGCATCTGCTATGGCTTTTGCAACAATGTATGTGTATATCAAAAACAGGGAGCAAGATTTGAAAAAGAAATTGGCGCTTTACAACACCTTTTTGACACAATTACAAGAAGAAAAAACAACTTTAATCGTAAAATCCGAAAATATGTTTTCTGATAATATGGCTCAAAACGTTCAATTGGCGCATTTGAAAGAAGAGAATCGTTTACTGAGGGGCGGCATTGAGCGTTTGGAAATGGATAATGACAAGCTTAAAGGCGAGTATAATAAATTGGCTAAATGGCTTTTTGAAGACAATTCGCTGAAATAAAGTGAAAGCCCAGTTCGAGAAAGCAACGACGGCGAAGTTTTGAACTTCGCCGTCGCTGTTTACACTGAGGGGGTACACTTCAGTTGGATTATTGCAATGTCCAAAATGTTGTTTAGTTGATATATTGTGGCAGAAATAGTCAATACTCCTATTGAATAAGTTTAGACATCTTAATTTTTAAGCGATAAAACATAAATCCTGTAAATAATTGACTGTCAATTATTTACAGGATTTATGTTTTACGACAGTTACTAAACTTTCAAAGTTTACTAAATGTGTCATGTCATGTTATTCAAAAAAAGTATCGTATTGATTGCTATGGCCCGTTTCTCTTTGAGGTTCTTTGATGGGTGCATTGAGGTCGAGTGTTTCCTCCGTTTTGTTTTTCAAAACCAATTCTTCTTTTGTCGCTGCACCTAAAAGTAGTGATTGACTTTTCTTTTCCCACTCGTCGAGCATTACCAAACCTTCTTCTTCAAAAACGCCGTTTTGGAGGTCAATACCTTTCATAATTTTGTCGGACATACTCATAAATTGCTCCATTTCGCCCACTTTTGAACTGACATCGTTGGCAATCGCTTCTAAAGCCATATCAAAAGCTACCCGTTTGTCGGGGTCACCTTTCAAGATAGACATAGCCGAATTCATAGCTGAATGACTCGCTAAAATGGCTTTCCTTTCTGTTTCTTTTACAAAAATCTGGTCTTTCAAATCCTCTGACATAATATAAGATGCATCGCGCATCTTGTTCAATATCCGATAAAGCGATTCCATGCGTTTGTAAAGGTCATCGAGGCGCACGTTTGATTCTTGCAACCGACCCGCTTTGCGGGTTTTCAGAATCATTTGAGTTTCTTTTTCGGCATCACGGGCTTTTGTTGCATCTTTTAGGTGTGTTTGAATCTCTCTTTGGTTCGTCACGATCAACTCTTTGAGTTTGTGCATTTGCCCCCTCAGTTGATTGATTTGTTTATCCATTTTCGACAAACTCGAATCCAAACCCTCAATATAAGACTTCAAAACGCCAATAGGGTCAAGGTTCACAAAGATTCCTGTAATCCACCGCATCACACTTTTGTAGGCAAAACCGACCAAATTACGCATTTTTGGGTCTAAAACCATGTAAACAACCATAGATAAGGCTATCAACATACCCGACAAATACAAGGTGTCTTCTGCTAATGCAATCACCGAAGGCAACACATTATAAACCATAATGCCCGCACCAACCAACAGCGCAGCGAGTACAAACATACCTGTTGTCCCTTCGGGGCGTTCCCAAAAACTCTTAGGTTTGAAATCCTTATTATCCATATTTGTTTTGTAATATATTTTTCCGCAATACGGTTGTTTTATTTACTTGTCATACATTTCCAAAAGTTTTAATCTTTTGGAAAGGTATTCAAAAATCTAAAAAAGAACCCCTCAGTATTTTGACCTAACAAAGGCACTAAACGTTACAACAGCCGAATAACCTATTAAGATTCCTTTTCAAGACATCAAATCTATTAAACCGCTCAAAAAAACGACCAAATTCGCCCAAAGTAGCTATCCGAAATATATTATCCGCAATCCGTTATCCACTATTCATTATAAACATCAATCACTGCATCACAAGCCTCGTCCAAAAGTTGATACACCAATTCAAAACGATTATCCAAATAAGGGTCAGGCACAATTTCGTTGCTGTTGGGTCGAGCAAAATTCATAATGAGATGCACTTTTTGGCGTTGGGCATCTGTTTTTGCAAATTGCAAAATATCTTGGTAGTTACTTTTATCCATCACCAAAACGAGGTCAAAAACATCTAAATCCATTCGTTTAAAAAGTCTTGCACGTTGGTCGGTTAAGTCAATACCATATTTTTTTGCAATGGCAATACTTCGATGATCGGGCAACTCACCGATATGCCAATCTCCTGTTCCCGCTGAGTCAATGTGCCAATTTAAATCTAATTTTTGAACTTTATGCCTCAAAATGCCTTCTGCGAGAGGCGAACGGCATATGTTACCCAAACAAACCATTAAAATTTTCATTGGTATAGTATTTTGCTAATTGATTATGTTTTAGGTTGTCCTAAAACTTGCTCAAAGTTAATAATGATTTTTAAAATATGGGTCAATGTCGAGACCTTTCCCAAAAAAGACGGCGTTTAAAAGAGAATAAAGTCAGAGATTCGGAATTAATTGGCCATAAATTTTAAAACATATAGAAATCTATATATTTTCGCCTTTCTGAAACAATTGTCTTTTTAATGGCACAAGGATTTTACAGATACGACGGCTTTACACAGATTTCTTTTTTAAAAATCAGCAAATATCCGTCGTATCTGTAAAATCCTTGTGCCATTAAAATCAATAAATCCAAATTATGAAAAAAATACTTGTCGCCAATCGTGGCGAAATCGCTCTACGTGTCATGCGCACAGCCCGTCGCATGGGCATCAAAACCGTTGCCGTATATTCCGAAGCCGACCGTCATGCGCCACACGTGCGTTTTGCCGATGAAGCCATTTTGTTGGGTCCACCGCCTTCGAATCAATCTTATTTATTGGGTGATAAAATCATCGAAAAAGCGCTTGAATTAGGGGTTGACGGCATTCACCCTGGCTATGGTTTTTTGAGCGAAAATGCCCATTTTGCAAGGGCAGTACAAGCAGCAGGCATAACTTTTATAGGACCTTCGGCTGAATCTATGGAAATCATGGGTTCAAAATTGGGTGCAAAAGAAGCCGTTAAAAAATATAATATTCCGATGGTGCCGGGTACTGAGGGGGCTATTTCGGATATTGCAGAAGCCAAAAAGATTGCTGATGACATTGGTTATCCCATTCTCATCAAAGCCTCGGCAGGGGGCGGTGGCAAGGGTATGCGTATTGTTGAGGGCGAATTTGAGTTTGATGAACAGATGAATCGAGCTGTCAGCGAAGCCTTTTCGTCGTTTGGCGATGGGGCTGTTTTTATTGAAAA
>JAYTUR010000845.1:0-4150 GCA_043744475.1 Saprospiraceae bacterium
GTGCATTGAAATGGGCGCAAGTGTGCAATCACCTGATAATCAAAACATTATAAAAAATTATTGAATTTATGCCAAATAATGATTTTAAAAGTGTGCAAAAATCTAAAAATTGCATCTTCTTTAAATGTAAGTTATTTTCAATGTAGTGAAACTAAGATGTGTTAAATTCGTTTTTACAAGCAGTTATAAAATTAATCAAAAACATATCAAAAAAATTGGCATAGTTCTTGAAACGAATATAATACAGAAAGCAACCATAAACAAATACCCTTATCGTTGCCTACTTATCTTGAACATTTCATTTTTTTTTATTCCCTTGAGCATATTAATATTAGAGAAAACCTTATGGCAATTCACTTTGTCACCTTGGACTTTTGGTACAAGGTTATATAGTGAACTGGCATAAAAATTAGCGAATTACTTACAATTTTTAGGAGAAAACCAAGACCGTATTTTTTTAACATTAAAATGCCTAAATTTTTAACAGATGAACGGTCTAACAACATCGGTATCGCTCAGTTCTTGGGGAGAACAAAAAACACTAAAAGTTTTTGTTTGTGAAATCATTGATTCAAAATTAGATTTCATTGAGCTGAATACAAGGAGATTACTTGACAAATTTCGTCGCAAAGACACCCACGCAATGGGCGGTCGTAAATCAGACGAAAACGCTACACTGCCTTCAATGGTTGGTTTAAACGTAAACACAGCGGATACGGAACAATTTTTCGTGCATATTGAAAACTTAAGTCGTTCAATTTGCATTCTCGAACAAATGAAATTCTCGCTGCGTGAAGAAAATTTACATTCCGTAATGGAACTTTTAGATGACGACAAATACTTGACTTTCAATGATTTGCAACTTGAGCAAGTATTAAATTATTGAGCCAAAACAGGCTTTAACCGTAAAAAAAGTAAGAAATAAGGTTTAAAGTAATAAGAAACCCACCACATTCGAACGGATGTTGTGGGTTTCTTTTTTGCCCTTATAGCTTTTCCACAATCCGAAAGCGTTTCCGTTAAGTTTTAATTTTATGTAACGACTTCTTAGAATAAAATCCTACTTTTGTGTCTCAAAAATACTTCTAATTTTCTTACAAATACTTGATAATCAAATTTTTATATGATAAAGCACACCATTTTGATATTTTTTAGTTTACTTAGTTTTATTGCCTGCAAACAAGGCGAAGCGGAAAAGAAAGACAATGGTTTGCAAGAGGTACGCTTGGATGACAAAACCAGCAATGCCGACATCGTGCGCTTGCCCGTGAGCGCCGATAAACCGACGGACACCGTCAATATTCCTAAAATTCAATTAGAAGAATATACCTATGATTTCGGCGAAATTACTGAGGGGGCGCTTGTGAAGCATAATTTTACTTTCAAAAATACGGGTAAAACGCCGCTTATTATTACGGACGTGCAAACGACTTGCGGCTGTACTGTGCCTGATTGGAACAAAAACCCGATTCAACCAAATGCCACCGATGCGATTAAAGTACAATTCAATTCGGAAGGAAAAGAGGGCAGAATGGATAAACCGATTACGATTATTGCAAATACTTATCCCCTCAGAACCGAATTCAAATTAGTCGGTTTTGTTAAAAAGAAAAGGTAACTAAATTTTCATCATAAATTTTACAACCAATTAACTATCAGTCAATTATGTTAGAATCATCGAAACTAAAAAGTCTCTTTCCAACTGCTGACGCTATTCCTGCTGAATACGCTTTTGGCGAACCCATTCATCAACGCTCGTATTTGCTTGACGGCAAAATCGTTGATTGGGATGGTCCCGTTCAAGAAGTTTTTTCGCCTATCAGCGTTCGTACTGAGGGGGGGGATTTAGAACCCGTATTGCTTGGTTCTTATCCACTTATCGGCGAAAAAGAAGCACTCGAAGCACTCGATTCTGCGGTCAAAGCCTACAATAATGGACGCGGCGCGTGGCCCACCATGTCGGTTGAAGAGCGTATTCACTGCGTCGAAAAGTTTACAAAAATGATGATTGGCTACCGCAGCCATGTTGTCAAATGCCTCATGTGGGAAATCGGCAAAAGCCTTGCGGATTCAGAAAAAGAATTTGACCGTACTGTCGAATATATTTACGCCACGATTGACGAATTGAAAAAATTAGATCGTGACAGCAGCGGTTTCCGCATAGAACAAGGCGTTATTGGACAAATTCGTCGCTCACCG
This sequence comes from Saprospiraceae bacterium, assembly GCA_043744475.1. Taxonomy (GTDB): domain Bacteria; phylum Bacteroidota; class Bacteroidia; order Chitinophagales; family Saprospiraceae; genus JAAFJT01. The sequence continues at coordinate 2,200 of JAYTUR010000845.1, forward strand.
TTGGGTATTGTGTTGTGTATGGGACCTTTCAATTATCCATTGAATGAGACTTATACGATGCTTATTCCCGCGCTTATTATGGGTAATGTGGTGATGTTTAAACCACCGCGTCAAGGGATTATGTTGCATAATATTTTTCAAGATGCTTATCAAAAATGTTTTCCTGCGGGTGCCATCAACTTCTTGTATGGTCGGGGCTCAGTCGTAGTGCCACCGATTATGACTTCTGGAAAAGTGGATGTCTTAACATTGATTGGTTCATCAAAAATGGCGGATAGATTGCAGAAATCGCATCCAAAAGTCAATCGTTTGCGCTCTGTTTTGGGTCTTGATGCTAAAAATGCCGCCATTATCCTTGAAAATGCGGATATTGATATGACGGTAAAAGAAGTCGTTTTGGGTTCTTTGTCTTTCAATGGGCAACGTTGTACGGCGATAAAAATCGTTTTTGTTCACAAAAGCATTGCAGATAGTTTTATTGAAAAACTGTCCGAAGCCGTGCAAAACCTTAAAATCGGTTTGCCTTGGGAAAAGGGGGTGAATATTACGCCTGTGGCAGAACCTGAAAAGCCGCAATACCTCGATTCCGTCATTCAAGATGCCGTTGCGAAAGGCGCGAAGATTGTAAATACTGAGGGGGGTACTGGTAGCGCATCGTTTGTGTTTCCAACGGTGGTTTACCCTGTTTCGGAAGGGATGACGCTTTATACGGAGGAGCAATTTGGTCCTGTTGTACCTGTTGCTGTTTTTGATGATTTGGAACAACCAATCCAATATTTAATCAATAGCGACCACGGGCAACAATGTTCGATTTTTGGCACTGACCCTACTCAAATTGCGCAACTCATTGACCCACTTGTCAATCAAGTCACGCGTGTGAATGTCAATGCGCAATGTCAACGTGGGCCTGATACTTTTCCATTCTCTGGTCGCAAAGATTCGGCGCAAGGAACGTTGTCTATACTCGATGCTTTGCGTTCGTTTTCGATTCGGTCGGTTGTGGCAACTAAAGACATTGAAGCAAATAAAGCCTTGTTTAACGACATTATTAAAGATGATTTGTCGAATTTCCTTTCGACGCGGTTCATTTTCTAATGATTTTCGAAAAACGGTTAACAGTTAGATAAAAACAAAGCCTTGCGATGACACAATCGTGAGGCTTTTTTTTGATTAAAACGGCTTTGCCAGAAGATATTATCAAACCTAAAAATTAACAACACCAAAAATTTATCCATAGAAACCATAAACAAATTACAAACATGTTATTCTAAGTGCCTACCTTCACCCAACATTCATATTTTTTTTCACCTTAAATCCAACTTTTATTTTATGAAATCCTATAAACTCGAAATCAAAACAATTGTCTTTGTCGTCGCAGTGGCGAGTATTACCATCTTTTCGACGGTACTTCTCATGCTGCACCTTGTCGAGACCGAAAAACTTGGAGAATTACTTTTGCATTATGGTTTTCTTATTACCCCAATCACTTTATTATGGGTGTGGTTAGAAAAATCCCTTTGGCACATTCCTTTTCTACAGTCCATGCGGAAGACATTTAATATCGCACCCGATATGCGCGGGCGTTGGGAAGGTGTGATTAACAGTTCTTCAGTCAAAGAACCACAGAAATTTGTTATAGAGGTGACGCAATCGCTCACAACACTGCATGTCCATGCTTATTCCTCTATTGGCAAATCCAAAAGTATTCTCGTTGAAATTGCAGCCGATGACAATGAAAATCAATTCACGCTGTGTTTCTTTTGGCAAGGCGAAACGCCTACGGCTGTAAATGGTAAGAACATCATTCAGCGATTCAATGGTTATACACTGCTTCATCTCAATGATTTTGATACGCCTAAAAAATTTAAAGGCACTTATTTTACCGATGTTCAACCAGAGCAAACGTTTGGAACGATTGAATTGAGTTGGGTATCGCTTGATTTGAAACATC
>JAYTUR010000846.1:0-4140 GCA_043744475.1 Saprospiraceae bacterium
AAAAACTCCGACACTTTTTGAAGCGCCGGAGTCCAATGAAAAACATAAAAATACCCCTATTTGTCGTTTTCTCTTTATCTTCAATTTCTTTTGAGGTGTAAAGTAGTTGAAGCGTATGTTTAATTAGTCTTCTCTTTTCTAATTTTAATTTTTCGTTTTGCTTTAATTTGCTTCGAGAAGCAACTCGCTGCTTATAGTTTGTATTTTTTCAAATATGATGCCATAAATCAAAATGGCTTTATTTCACATCATTTTTAAGGCAGAAAATCACTAAACCATTAAATATGCTCACTTTACGTTCTTATATAAACAAGGATTATGCCGAACTCGAAACGATGATTTTAGAATTGTATGCCGACGATAAAGCAACAACGGTTGGGCTCATCTCAATAGAAAACATCAAAAAAACGGTAACGACATTCATTACCGACCCCTCAGTATTGGACATCATTATTTTCATTTTTGAAGGTAAAATAGTCGGTTATGCGATTCTAACATGGTTTTGGAGCAATGAATTTGGGGGAAAAATGGTTCAGATTGATGAGCTTTTGGTTAAAGAATCGTATAGAAACAAAGGGTTTTCAACTGCTTTTTTCAAAAAAATATTTGCTGAAAAGCGATATAGCGAAGTAGGTTATTTGTTGGAGGTGGGCATTTATAAAGCGGATTCTGCTCGATTATATGAGCGTTTGGGTTTTCAAGCGTTTAAAACGAAGCATATGTTTAGACTCCCTTAACAATTAAATAAAAATGAATAAAATGACATCAAAACAATGTTTTTTCATCACATTTTCTATAATTCACTTATGTGTTGTTACCAGCATTTCACAATCTAACTCTTTTAAACAAGAATTATCAACGGCTGAAAGTAACCTAACGCAACATCCAGAAAATCATGAATTTTATCAAAAACTGCATAAATTAGTAGCTGATAAAAGTAATATAACCACTTTTTCTCAAAGAGAACGGCTGCGGCTTGTTTTTGAGCAATACGGAAAATGGTCGTCTGAAACAACCTATCCAGAAAATGAAAAAGGCAATAAAATTCAGATTCAATGCCATGTGAAAAATGAAAAAGGTGAACCGATAGCAGGTGCCAAAATCCACATTTTTCAAACAGATGCAAATGGTTTTTATAGCGTAACAGATTCTGCGACAAAGAGAATGGGTGAAAATGATGCTCGTTTGTTTGCTTATTTAAAATCTGATGTGAAAGGGAACATAGTGCTAAAAACCATTCGCCCTGCCAGTTATCCTAAAAAATATAACGGTAGAAGCATTCCACAACACATCCATTTTAACATTTCAGCCAGTGGTTATAAAGATAAAAACATTCAAATGGTTTTTCAAGATGACCCTAATATGGACACTTATTGGCAAAAATGGGCGAGAGATGCGGATTTTCCTATTGTTAAATTGTCGTATTTAAAAGATAAAACGGTGGGCAATTTTGAGGTTTTGCTACTAAAATAATTTTGTTATTTGTACAAATACCCCCCTCAGTATTTTGATAAAAAAGGCGTGTTTCTTGGTTAAAGAAACACGCCTTAAAAGTATTTTTATGTTTTTACTATTGAAAACGAATTAGTTAGACAACATAACGGGCATAACGAGCATCAAAATATCTTCGCCTGCAATGGGCTCGACGGGACGCATAATACCCGCACGCGTCGGTGTTGATAGTTCAATCTGAATGTCGTCGCCTTCCATAACGCCCAACATTTCTACAAGAAATTTGGCATTGAAACCAATCGTCATTGTACCTGTTCCGTCATAGCTGCACGCCAATTGTTCAGTCGCTTCGTTTGAAAAATCAAGGTCTTGGGCTGAAATCGTCAGGCTCTTATCGTTGATGTTCAAAACAACTTGATTGGTCGTTTTATTGGCATAAATGGCAATACGTTTCAAGGAGTTTTGGAAATCAGTACGCACAACCGTCACTTTGTTAGGATTGTCAATCGGAATAACGGCATTATAATCAGGATAACGCGCGTCAATCAAGCGACACACCAAATTGACGTTTGGAAAATTAAAAAAGGCGTTTGATTTATTATATGATATGCGGACTTCGTCATTTTGTGGCAAAGCGTTTTTCAAAAGATTCAAGGCTTTTTTAGGCACAATGAACGATGTCGCTTCATCACTTTTGATGTCAGTGAAGGAATAACGCACCAATTTATGCGCGTCCGTCGCTACAAAAGTCAATTTATCGTTTTCAACTTGAAAGAAAACGCCTGTCATTGCAGGACGCAATTCGTCATTTGACGTTGCAAATAAGGTTTTATTGACGCCTTGTGCCAAAGTACCGCTTGGAATCGTGATAAAAGTATCGCCTTCTGCTTGTGGAATGCTTGGAAAATCATCGCTGTTTTCACCCGCCAATTTATATTTACCATAAGCAGACGTGATTTCGACACTGAAATTGTCTTCATTGATGCTAAATGTAATCGGTTGTTGCGGCAACGCTTTGAGCGTGTCCATCAAAATTTTAGCGGGAACGGCAATCGAGCCGTCAGAATCACTCATGACATCTAACTCCGTTGAGATACTCGTTTCGAGATCTGTGGCGGCAATCATAAGTTTATTGTCTTGAATCGTAAAAAGGAAATCTTCAAGAATGGGCAAAACGGGGTTTGAACCGATAGCACCACCTGCGATTTGTAATTGCTTCAATAGGTCGGAAGACGAAACGCTGAATTTCATACGTTGATAGATTAGTCGTTAAAATTAGTCATTAAATAAATAGATGCTTTGGGTAGTATTATTTACCATCCAACAAAGGATTTTTAAAAAGCGGAACAAATTTAGGTCAAAATCACCATTTTGTTTCTATAATATGCTAACAAAATGTGGATAACTTCTCGGAGACGTGGGATTATTTAGGTGCTTTACAATCAAAAATTACTGAGGGGATACTTTTTGAGAGATAACAAAGGTGAATTATTTGTTTTTGATATGTATTCTTTTTGTTGATTAAACAAATAGGCACTTTGAAAGGTTATCAGAGACTGTCAAACTTAAAAGAAGAAAATAAAATTTAACATATTTAAAATATTAGAACAATGCTCAATTTTGAATTTAAAAATCCAACTAAAATAATTTTTGGTAAAGGACAAATTGCAAAAATCGCTAAAGAGATACCCCCTCAGTCAAACGTCCTTTTGTTGTATGGTGGCGGCAGTATCAAGCAAAATGGTATCTATGAACAGGTCAAAACGGCTTTAAAAGACTTTAATGTTGTTGAGTTCGGTGGCATTCCTGCCAATCCTGAATATGCGGTCTTGATGGAAGCTTTGGACATTATTAAATCACAAAATATCAACTACTTGTTAGCAGTTGGTGGCGGCTCAGTGATTGACGGGACTAAATTTTTGTCCGCCGCGGCATTATATAAAGGTGATAAGCCCTGGGATATTTTGGCAAAAAATATACGGACAGAAAAAGGTATGCCTTTCGGTACTGTTTTAACGCTACCCGCAACGGGTTCGGAAATGAACTCTGGGGCGGTCATCACTCGCGCTGAAACGCAGGAGAAATTGGGCATGGGGGGACCTGGTTTGTTTCCTAAATTTTCGATTTTAGACCCTGAAGTTGTTAAATCTATTCCAGAACGTCAGTTAGCAAATGGCGTAACTGATGCTTTCACGCATGTTTTGGAGCAATATATGACTTATCCGATTGGCGCAATTTTGCAAGATAAATTTGCTGAAAGCATTATGCAGTCATTGGTTGAAGTCGCGCCCCGCATCATGAAAGACCCATCGGACTACACGGCAGCAGCTAATTTCATGTGGTCTTGCACCATGGCACTTAATGGCTTGATTCAAAAAGGTGTGCCAACCGATTGGGCGGTTCATGCGATGGGACATGAATTGACGGCGCTATACGGCATTGACCATGCACGAACATTAAGTGTTATCGCACCGAGCCATTATCGCTACAATTTTGAAGCAAAAAAAGAAAAATTGGCGCAATATGCTGAACGTATTTGGGGTATTACTGAGGGGTCAGTTGAAGAAAAAGCACAAGCAGGCATTGAAAAAACGGAAGCCTTTTTTCATTCCCTCAATATCCAAACTAAACTTTCTGAATACACCCCTAATTTTGAAGGAACGGCTGAAAAAATCGCGCAACGATTCA
>JAYTUR010000847.1:0-4135 GCA_043744475.1 Saprospiraceae bacterium
TTTGAACTTCCGATAGAAGATTTCAAATCCCCGATAATCAATCAAACTCGGGGTGATGGGAATCAGCACAAGGTCACTCACGCCAATTGTGTACTGGGCGAGTTCTGACAGTTGGGGTACGCCATCTATCAACACAATGTCAAACTTTGCTCTAAGGGCTTTAATTTCGCTTGTAAACTGTTTTTCTGATACACTGACGACGGTAATCTGTGGCGACTCCTTCGTTCTGTTGTCGCGCCACTCGGTTGCAGAGCGTTGTTCACGGTCGCTGTCAACGAGACAAATGCTGTAACCTCTGAGTGCCAAGCCAACTGCAATGTTGATAGAAACGGTTGTTTTGCCAACACCGCCTTTCAAGTTTGTAACTGAAATAACCATATCATTTTGTATTTTTATAAATTAATGCGTAAAAATATGAATAATTTTGGATTGAAATGCAATTATTTGTATTAAAATGATTTAATTTTTATTTTTTTGCATTTATGCAAATTAATACAATTTTATTTGTATAAAATTATATAATTCAAAATTAGCTAAATGATTTATTTTTGAATTGGCTTTAGAAATAATCTGTGACTGAGATTATGCGCATTTGTTGATTGATTCATCTTTAAAGCGTCAAACATTCCATAAATGTCCAATAAATTACTATCGTCCTTGCGAGCAGAGCGAAGCAATCTGTTCATCATTTTCGCACCGATTTTCTGGGTACAGCTAATTCAGATTGCTTCGCTATGCTCGCAAGGAAGGTAGTAGTAACTTAAATGACGGTGATGTCTTATCTATATCTTTGCGGTTCATTGTGATGAGGGAAGAAGCTTTAACAAAGTTTGAGTACATTTATTACTCAAATGTTTCTTTTTCATAACGAGTTGGCTAATTTTGCGCCTTCGTAAAGCAAATGTGCATTTTAACAAGCTATGTGAGTGGAACACATGGAGGGCGAAGCCTTTTTCTAAATGTAACTTTTGCCTTCTTATTACGAATGAATAAAGTCCCCCCTCAGTAATTCCCATTTTTGAAAGACAATAATACCTATACTTTTATATGAGTCCTAATAATAAAGTGCGTTTTGCAGTCGTCGGATGTGGTCATATAGGCAAACGCCATGCGGCAATGGTGACTCAAAATCCAGATGCTGAATTAGCTGCATTATGCGATATTCAACCCAAAGAGGCATTGGGCTTAGACAACTATAATGTCCCATTTTTTCCGTCAATAGATACCTTATTGGCTTCTAATATCGAATACGATGTAGTTGTGATTGCGACACCGAACGGTTTGCATGAACAGCAGGCGTTGAAAGCACTGAACACCGACAAAAACATTGTGGTTGAAAAGCCAATGGCTTTGACAAAAGTGGGGTGTGAACGCATCATTTTTAAGGCATTACAGAAATCTAAACAAGTATTTTGCGTCATGCAAAACCGCTATTCCCCCCCCTCAGTATGGCTCAAAGATTTGCTCAACGATGGAACACTTGGCAAAGTGTTTATGGTACAAATTAATTGCTTTTGGAATCGCGATGATAGGTACTATAAAAAAAGTGGTTGGCATGGCAAAGGAGACTTAGATGGTGGAACTTTATATACGCAATTCAGCCACTTTATAGATTTGATGTATTGGTATTTTGGCGATATTACAAATATCAAAGCCCGATTTAATGACTTTACACACAGTCAATCAACCGATTTTGAAGATTCGGGTTTTATTCAGTTCGATTTTGTAGATGGTGGTATGGGTTCAATGAGTTATTCGACGGCAATTTGGGATAAAAACTTAGAAAGTAGTATCATGGTTATTGCCGAAAACGGTTCCTTGAAAGTCGGTGGGCAGTACATGAATGAGGTTGAATATTGTCACATCAAAAATTACACAATGCCGATATTGGAAGCCTCGAATCCGCCCAACGATTATGGTCCTTACAAGGGGTCGGCAGCCAATCACCATTATATCATCGAAAATGTGGTAGATGTGTTGAAAAAGCGCGGCAGCATCACCACAAACGCCCTTGAAGGCATGAAAGTCGTCGAAATTATTGAGCGCATTTACGCTTTGCGTTAAGGTTCAATCACACATATATAATAGGTATGAATCAATATTCAATATCAGATATAGCTGCAAAAATAGGTGTCTCTCAAATTATTGGTGATGAAAATACGCTGATAACAGAGCCGATTCAATTAGTTGAAGACAATGAACGTGCCGATGTTATCATGTGGGCAAGTGTCAAAAACTACGATATTTTAAAGCAGGTCAAAAAAGGTGTTATTATTTGTCAAAATATCGAGCCTGAAGATATTCAACCGAATTGTCACTATTTGATTACTGAGAATCCGCGCAGTGCTTTCCGTCTATTGCTGCAAACGTATTTTATGCCTGTTGAAGAGCGCAATATTGCGCGAACAGCATTTGTTGACCCCTCAGTAAAATTGGGCAAAAATCTATCTATTGGGGAAAATGTGGTCATCGAAGCGGGCTGTGTCATCGGTGACGACACAACGATTGGGCATAATACGGTCATAAAAAGGCGGACACTGATTGGAGATGGTGTTCAGATTGGTGCGAGTAATGTCATCGGCGGGGTAGGGTTTGGTTACGAAAAAGATGAAAATGGCGATTATGTGATTATTCCACACGTCGGTAATGTGGTGATTGAAAGCGGCGTTGAAATTGGTAACAACACATGTGTGGATAGAGGCGTTTTGGGTAGCACAATTTTAAGAGAAAATTGTAAAATTGATAACCTTGTACACATCGCACATGGGGTAGTGGTGGGGCGTAATGCGCTTGTCATTGCCCTCGCCTTAGTTGCGGGCAGCGTTGAAATCGGTGAAAATGCTTGGATTGCGCCCGCATCAAGCATTTTGCAAAAAGTAAAAATTGGCAAAAATGCCACCATTGGTATGGGGGCAGTGGTCTTAAAAAATGTCGGCGAAAACGAAGTATGGGTTGGCAATCCCGCAAAAAAGTTGTTTCCAAAAGAATGAAGCGACCCCCTCAGTATTTCTCTCCTTCCACTAAGCTGCACGTCAGAAACAGCACTACTTTTTAAAAAAATGACAGAAAACAAAATAAAATCAATCAAAGACGACGAAATTACCTTGCTGGAAATCTTTGTAACGATTCGGGAATATAGTAGAGAGGTTTTGCGCAATTGGTATTGGATTGCGGCATTCACAATACCCATAACGGGTTATTTACTGTACAAAGCCTTCACGACTAAAGTAGAGTATAAAGCAGAACTGACTTTTTTGGTCAATGGCAACGAAGGTAGTTCTTTAGGTATCGCTGCCATTGCGGGTAAATTGGGTTTAGATGGGCTGGGTACTACGAGTACAAATTTGGATAAAATTACAGACTTATCTAAGTCTCGGCGTATCGTTCAATTAGCGTTATTTCAACGAACAACAATTGATGGTCGGGATGATTTTTTTGCCAACCATCTTATTCGTGAACGGGAACTGCACAAGGCGTGGGAAAAAGACACAACAGGATTAACTGGTTTTTTATTCGAAAACGGTGATTTTGAGAAATTCAACAGAACAGAGAACAATGCTTTACTGCAACTCTATGATATTCTTTCAGGCAAAAAAGGGATATTTTCATGCTCATTTGCAAAAATGTCAGAAATGTTGACCCTTGAATTGACGACGAAGAATGAGAGCCTTTCAATTGATTTACTTCAAGCCATTTTTGTAGAACTAAGCAATTTTTATGTCCAAAAAAGTGTCGTGAAAGAGTCCAAAACTTATAATGTTCTGCGGCAACAATCAGATTCAATTAAGCGATTGGCTCGGGCGCGAGAAGCCGCCGCTGCAAGTTTTGATGACAATCAACGCGGGTTGATATTAAGCCAAGACAGATTGCCCGCCGAGCAAATGAAAAAGGAAGCCTTGATATACAATACAATGTATGCAGAATCGCAAAAAAACCTTGCTATTGTAGGTTTTGCCCTTGAAAACAAAGCGCCTTATATCCAAGAAATAGACAGACCTATTGCGCCCCTCGAACCTAAAAAGAAGTCTAAAAAAATGGCAGTTGTATTGGGTTTTATCATTGGTGGTTTTCTTGGAACTCTCTTCATTGTAGCCAGAAAAAAAATTCGCGCAGTTATCAAAATTGCAAACGATAA
>JAYTUR010000848.1:0-1052 GCA_043744475.1 Saprospiraceae bacterium
CATTCTTAAAACCGACTCTGAGTCTTTGGCTAAAAAATGGGGTATCGCTGTTGATTCCATTCCACCGCTTGCAACGCTTGCAAAAAATCGGTGGATTGACTTGATGAAACGCCACCGCAGTGAATTTGAAGACTTAGATCAATTTCCTCTCTTTTAGAAGATGATATGTTATGGAAAATAAAGCCTTTAATGAACAGATTGACGCTTATTTAGATGGTGACTTGTCACCTACTGATTATCAAGCGTTTGAAACGGCACTAAATCATGATGCCGATTTGCAAAAGGCGGTGCGTTGGCATCGGTTGGCAAACAAGGCTTTAGCCGAAACTGCACAGGACAACTATATCCGTGCCGTAGCAGATAATGTACGCTTGACAGTCGGTAAACTACCCGAACCAAAGGTAGAAACTGGCTTTTTGCAACGTCTATTTAATTGGTTGAAAACACCGTTCGGTATTTTTATGAGCTTAGGTTTTGTGGCAGTTTTAGGTGTTTTGGGTTATGCTCATACCTTAAAATCAACTTCTGAATTGGTGAGTGCCTACTCTTTCAAACCTGCTGACTCACGGGTTGCAGGTGCTTCGACTGTTTCAGATGAAGCCTTTTTAAGGGATTTAGCAACTGTTTATTTCAACGAAACGCCTAAAAAAACGATTGAAAAGTTGAATATACTGAGGGGGGGCAAAGCGGATAGTTTAAGTTTGATTTTACTGGATTATTATACGGCTCATGCTGATTTAAAAGCGGAACAATATGTGGCAGCCCAAACGCTTTTTGAATCCGTTTTGAAACAACAGAATTATTTAAAAACATTTAGTGTAACGAGTGATATAGGAAAGCTGCGTTTTAACCACATTTTAGCGCAATTGGCTTTGAATCCTACCGAAAACGAGGCAGTTTTGGCACTTGAAACGCTTTCGCAAGCAGCGGATACGAAGGGTGAGGTGAAAGAACGATGTAAAGATTTAATGGCAGATTTGTCGCAGCCTTTGCGGCGTTTCAAGGTGTTTTAGCATTTCCTAAACGTCTAAAGTCGTCGAAGTTTTAAACTT
>JAYTUR010000849.1:0-4129 GCA_043744475.1 Saprospiraceae bacterium
CCAAATTATGCTGTCTCTTTTTTCAAAACCATCGAGCATCGTTTGAATCAATGCCGTTACATCATTGACCGTTTTGGCGCGTGGACGCGGAATATACGCCATCATACGCTCGTCGGAACGCATCGGAAACATCGCTTCTGCGTCGTCAAGACTTATCATTCTCAAATTCAACCGTTCTGTTGAGCGTGTTGGAAATGGGTCGAATTGCGTGTTTAACATTTTTATTTTTTTAGATACCCCTCAGTATAGGCGCAATCTTTTGGATAAGTTTTACCATCAGAACGTTTCAATTTCAATCTTTCGCAAAAAACGAAAGATTGACTGCTTTCTTTTTCACTTCTTTTCTTTAAATCTGACCAATAACGCGACGGTTGAGAACTATCCGTCAAAATTTCAATGACATCAACCACCGAAAAATACCATTCGTCGTTGTGCCAAATTTTACGAATTTCTTTATTTTCAAAGGAAATTATGCTTTTTTCTTCCATTTTTGGTTTGTTTCACAATGTTTCTTCTAAAGATACTTTCATCTTTTTTTACATCACAGGGTCAGGCATAAAATGCCAAAAAGAGTGAAATTTATCAGCATATCTAACTTGATCTAACCTATAAAGCATCGCTTTTTTAGTGACCGATTGCTCATTTTTTTCGCCTGTATCAATCAATAATTGGGTAGATAAAATCTTACGGCTAAAATTTCGTCGGTCCAATTTCATATCATAAATCGCTTCATAAAGCTTTTGCAGTTGGGGAATCGAGAACTTTTCAGGCAATAATTCAAATCCCAACGGATGCAAAGCGGCTTTGTAGCGCAAGTGTTCCAAAGCCTTATCAACCATTTTATCATGGTCAAAAATCAATTCTGGTTTGTGTTTTAAGCTGATCCAATGGGCATTATGTGCTTTTACGGCTGCTTCGTCGTGGTCATGGATATTAATGAGAGCAAAAAATATAACTGAAATAGTGCGTTCAACTGGGTCGCGATTAACCTCTCCAAAAGTACCTATTTGTTCAACGTAAATATTCGTCAAACCCGTCAAATCGTACAAAATGCGCTCTGCTCCAGCCGTCAAATCTTCATCGTTATTAACAAAGCCGCCCATCAAAGACCATTTTCCTTTGTGTGGTTCAAAGTTCCTTTTGACGAGCAACAATTTCAATTCTTCACCATCAAAGCCGAAGATGATACAATCAGTTGCCACTAAAAGGCGCGTTGTGTGTTCGTATTGGGTCATAAAATGTCAGCGCGTTAGCGTATAAAAATAAAAAACCAGCTAATTATTCTAAAAATTATGTTCTTTACATAACATTAGAACTTGAATCAAAGATATAAACCAATTTTAATTTTTGTGTCTTTTTGACACGTTTTTTTGAAAAAAATTACCCCCCCAGTATATCAATGAAAATCAATGCTTTATTTTGTTTAATAAAACGCTTTCTCACCGTACTTTCGCACCATCATTTCTAAAGTCGGCGATGTTTAAACTTCCACGACTTTGACAAAATAATACTTATAAACAAAATTATTATGCAATCAGAAAGAACAGAAGTTTTTAATAAAATTGAGAAAGAAGTTGAAAAACTGGGTTTTCGCATTGATAAACAAGACCGTGCGCGTCCGTGGGGCGGCTTTTTAGTCATTGACGAATCACAAGCTCCTTTGTTTATTGAAACATATTTCCCGCATCTATCCCTTGCTGATTTCGCAGGGTATGAAAAATTAAGCCCAAAAATATTATTAGTTGTACCTAACAAACGTTTATCATGGCAATATCACTTCCGCCGCGCTGAAATTTGGAAAGTGGTGGGCGGCACAGCCGGCGTTGTCATCAGCAATACGGACGAACAAACAGATGTTAAAAAATTAGCTTTGGGGGATATTGTCAACTTACATCAAGGCGAGCGTCACCGCCTCGTTGGGCTTGATGAATGGGGCATCATCGCTGAAATTTGGCAACATACCGATCCTAAAAATCCGTCCGATGAAGACGATATTGTTCGTGTGCAAGATGATTTTGGGCGTTGAGCACCCCCTCAGTAAAAATAACATTACAAACATTTTTTTAAAAACTATTTGTAATGTCATATAAATAGCTAAATCACTATTTATATAAATACTTACCTACTTAACTTTTTTTGATTTTAAATACTTGACTATCAAATATTTAAAATTATTTTTTCTCCGAATTAAATCCATCTTTCTTTTTCATTTTGCAAAAACGTTTAAATTTACAATTGTTTATTAAAACATATTTTGTTTAATTTTCAATTTAAAACATCATGGAACAAAGCATAATTCCTTTTGAAGATAAAACGATTCGTAAAGTGTGGCACAATGAAGAATGGTTTTTTAATATCGGTGATATCATAAGCGTTTTAACGGATAGTAAAAACCCATCGGCGTATTGGCGGAAACTCAAAGAACGCCTTCTTGCGGAAGGTGCAAATGAGGTCGTGACAAATTGTCACAAACTGAAATTTCAAGCGAATGATGGCAAAAACTATCTGCAAGATGGTATGAACACGGAAAGCATTTTGCGGTTAGTCATGTCTGTCCCGTCACCCAAAGCTGAACCCTTGAAACTGTGGATGGCGCAAGCCAGCAAAGAGCGCATTGAAGAAACGGAGAATCCTGAAATCAGTATTGACCGACTTACGCAACTGTACAAAGCCAAAGGATATGATGATATTTGGATAGGTAATCGCTTGAAAACCATAGGCATACGCAAAGAACTCACCGAAGAATGGAAAGCTAGGGGCATCAAAGAAGGACATGAATACAGCATCTTAACCGCAGAAATTGCCAAAGCAACTTTCGGACTGTCACCCACCGAACACGCCAAACTGAAAGGTTTAGAGAAACAAAACCTGCGCGACCACATGACCAATTTAGAGCTTGTTTTTACAGCATTGAGCGAGGAAGTCACCCGCGCCATTGCCGTCAGAGACAACGCACAAGGTTTTAATCAAAACCAAGAAGCGGCTATTACGGGCGGTCGTTTTGCGGGAAATGCACGCGAAAGGCTTGAAAATGAGCAAGGGATTAAAGTTATTTCATCTGATAACTTTTTGGAAGCACCTAAAAACGAAAATGACATATTGCCTCCGAGTGACGATAAAACAAAGGATTGAGCCACGAATTGCACTAATTTTACGAATTAAATAATCACGACTTAATACCTAAGTCTTGTTTCGTGAAATTCGTAAAACCCGTCAATTCGTGGCTCAAAACACTATTTTTTCATCTCTTTCCAAGCATTTATCAAGCCATTTGTTGAACTGTCAAATTTTTCAACAACTTCTCCCCCCCTCAGTACAGGTAGGATATTATTGGCTAATTGTTTGCCCAATTCAACACCCCATTGGTCGAAACTGAAAATATTCCAAATCACACCTTGCACAAATATTTTATGCTCATACATCGCCACCAAACTGCCCAAAGTATGCGGGTCAAGGGTTTTGAAGAGAATGGAATTGGTCGGACGATTGCCTTTAAATACCTTGAAAGGCACGAGTTTTTTGTACTCTTCGGGCTTTTTTCCTGCTTTTTCAAACTCTGCGGTCACTTGCTCTGCCGTTTTGCCCATCATCAAAGCCTGTGTTTGAGCAAAAAAATTGGACAATAATAAGGTGTGGTGGTCGCCAATCGGGTTGTGGCTGATCGCTGGCGCAAGGAAATCGCAAGGAATCAAGCGCGTACCTTGATGAATGAGTTGATAAAAGGCGTGTTGTCCATTCGTGCCAGGTTCACCCCAAATAATGGGTCCCGTTTGGTAAGTGACTTCTTCGCCATTTCTGTCCACACATTTGCCGTTACTTTCCATATTGCCTTGTTGAAAATAGGCGGCAAAACGGTGCATATATTGGTCATACGGTAAAATTGCTTCCGATTCGGCATTGAAAAAATTGACGTACCACAAGCCAATTAAAGCCAATAAAACAGGTGCATTTTTCTCAAAAGGTATGGTTTGGAAGTGTTTATCCATAGCATAAAAACCTTCTAAGAGCTTTTTGAAATTGTCAAAACCAATATTCAAAGCAATAGACAAACCAATCGCCGATGTCAACGAATAACGTCCACCGACCCAATCCCAAAAACCAAACATATTTTGAGCATCTATACCAAACT
>JAYTUR010000850.1:0-1051 GCA_043744475.1 Saprospiraceae bacterium
CACGTGCTGTCGAACGTAAAAAATACGGTCGTCCAAAAGCACGCGCTCGTTTCCAATTCTCGAAACGTTAATCATTTTGATATTAAGATTGAAGGCATTAAGCATAATGTCTTGATAGTCTTTTATCTAAAAATCTTTTATCTAAAAATCTTAACATCGTTATTAAAATAATGGAAAAGCTCACATATAAAGAGTTGCTTGATGCAGGTGTACACTTCGGACACCTCAAGCGCAAGTGGAATCCAAAAATGCAGCCGTACATCTTTACGGAACATAAAGGTATTCACATCATTGACCTTAATCGCACAACTGAAAGCTTAGAGCGTTCAGCCAATGCGATGCGCCAAATCGCTAAAAGTGGTCGTAAAATCATGTTCGTAGCGACTAAAAAGCAAGCACGTGACATCGTTCAAAAAGCCGCTTTATCTGTTGGTATGCCCTTCGTAACGGAGCGTTGGTTGGGTGGCATGATGACGAACTTCTCTACGGTTCGTAAATCGGTCAAAAAAATGCAAACTATAGACTCGCGTCTGAATGACCCGACAAATACAAGTATTACTAAAAAAGAGCGTCAAATGATGGGTCGTGAGCGTGACCGTATCGAGAAAATCCTTGGTGGTATCGCTAACCTCAACCGCTTGCCTGCCGCTGTATTCCTTGTTGATATAGGACATGAGCATTTGGCATTACAAGAGTCGAAAAAACTTGGCTTGCGCACGTTCGCTATGGTGGACACAAACTGTGACCCGAATACAGTTGACTTTGCAATTCCCTCAAATGATGATGCGTCAAAATCAATTTCAGTGGTTACTAACTACTTGATCGAAGCAATTCGTGAAGGTTTGGAAGAACGCACAAAAGCCTCAACTAAAGAAGGTTAATATCAATGATGAATGATACATGATGACTGTCAAGTTATTATGTATCATTCATCATTTAATATTCATCATTTCAACATTTATTATTCAACATTTATAATAGATACAACAATGGCTGTTAGCATTGAAGATATAAAAAAACTCCGCGACATGACAGGCGCGGGTATGGGCGA
>JAYTUR010000851.1:0-1050 GCA_043744475.1 Saprospiraceae bacterium
CCGAAAACCCGACCGAGCTTTCAGAAGTTGTTGGTTATTCGGGGACCTACAACGTTGTCAGTCAGCAAATTCATCATCTTGTTACTCACTCGGTGCGATCCGAATACATCGGTCAGACATTGGTGCGAAATTTTCGAATTGAAGATGACGAACTGGTTACTGAATTTGAAAACACCGATACATTTATTAAATTTGCACGCTGGAAACGTCAGCCTTAGGTTCGGCTCGTTTCAAATGTAATATCATATTTGTGCCTTTATTTGCCTAAGATTCTACTTAAATATTTTCACCGAAGGCATTTACGAAGTCGCACACAATGTGTAAACCGTTGCTCGATCCTTCTTCGCTATCGGTTCCCAAAACCAAGCTAATAATTTGAAGCTCTGATGATGACTTCTGCGTTTCCGATTTTTATTTTGAGTTCAGGCCAAAGTTCTGACGTCGCGATACGATTATCCAAATTAATTTGACGGTCACCTTTGACCGTAAAATAAAGTTCAAGGTCAGAACCTTTTGGTTTTTTTGCAATATACGCCACTTCATATTGAGGCCGGTCAAAAGTTTTTGAAAGCGGTCGGACTTTTTTGATTTGAAAGTTATTCGAATCAAGTGTGTATTCGTAAAAGTAGGCGCCAGGTTTTCCGTTGCGTTGAACATTGTTTTCATTCAACCAATACAAAGTTGTATTTTCCATAGCTACAGAAAAAACACCGTTAAGCATCTTGAGTTCGGATTCAGTCAAAGTTTTGGTAAAGCTCGAGTCGTTCTTAGCCATGTAGGTAAAAAATGCCATGCTTTTATAGGCTCGAAGAAATAATTCTTGGTGCTGTGTTGTTGGCGTAGGTTGTGCAATTACAGGGGGCGAAAGGATACCGATGAGTATCAAAATGAGACTAGGAAAAAACACGGCACCACACGAATTAAATATCGACAGTAATCGATTTACAAATGAAGTATCAATCAACTGGGGAGCGTTTGAGTGCATATCATAGGTAAAAGCAAATGGTTCGCCAGAGTAAAACTTTTTTGGACGGTGTCGTCCAGACGTAG
>JAYTUR010000852.1:0-4114 GCA_043744475.1 Saprospiraceae bacterium
TATATATCCCAATCCACAAAAGCATCATTGAACCG
This sequence comes from Saprospiraceae bacterium, assembly GCA_043744475.1. Lineage (GTDB taxonomy): Bacteria > Bacteroidota > Bacteroidia > Chitinophagales > Saprospiraceae > JAAFJT01. Next base: position 36 of record JAYTUR010000852.1, read on the forward strand.
AGCCGAGAAACCTGTCAAGGTCTGTGCCGTCAAGGTTTGAAAACCACAGAATAGAAAAAGAACAATCCAATTTTTCATGTCAAAGACGTTTTAGTGTAAACACTTAGCTTTTTAACTTTTCGAATTTCTACACCATATATATATGTATGTCTCATTTTTACCTAACCCGATTCAAACCCGATTTAGCTTTGGCATGAAGCGCATCAGCATGATCGTCGGGATTCAAAGCCAAACAATACTTAAAAAACTCACGGGCTTTCGACTTTTGATTTGAGGACTCATAAATCAACCCCAATTGCAAAGCCGCATTACAAGCAAAATAGAATTTCGTATCCTTTCCATTCTGAATCGTCTTGTCATAATAAGGAATCGCATCGTTCGGCTTTTTCAACATTTGAAAAATACGACCCATCCTGTACGAATACTCTAACTTTTGAGATAAGTCGCTAAAACTGCTCTCATTTTTAGAGCTTAAATAATTGTACGCGTTCTGATAATAGCCACCATCGAAGTATAACCGCGCTCTCAATAAGGTTGGGTCAGGTGCATTACCTGTTTTGGCTTCTTTCAAAGCATTTTTGTCACCACCAACATCCGCTCGTCCCATCGTCAAGGCACTTAACATCCAGCCTTTGTAATCTTTCCACGACCCCCTCAGTAAATCCTGCCATGCGAGGCGTTGATAAGCCTCCTTTATATAATTACGTCCTTTAAATTGTGTCGTAAAACGCCTTATGTAAACATCAGCATCGCCGTCACCTCGATAGGTTTTAGCCAAACCCAACATATAATCAAGGTATGGAAACGGCAAATAATCTCCACCTGTTGGACGATTTTGCAGTATTTCAATCGCTTTATCGTTGCGTCCTGTGCGCATAGCGACATTTGACAAGGCAAACGAAGCCAGTAAATTCTCTTTGGGCTTCAGTTTTGGGGTATTCACTATCGCCCACGCACTTTCATTTTCGTTATTCAAATGCAACATCAAAAAAGCATACATCACAATGGCTTCTTGTTCAAAAACAAAATCGTTGTTTTTTGAGTAACGTATTACTTCCTCTATTTCACTTTGCCCTTGTTCGACAGTGCCTTTCATGCCTGATACCAATTTCAAACCCCATTTATAATTATCTGGAATTGAACCGACGACCGCATGAAGTACACCCAAACTCATTTTATTGGGCATAAACGAAGGGAATTTCTTTTGATTACTTTCCAATTGCTCGAAAGCCGTGCTCGTTGCATTGAAAGCTGATAAATAATCGCCAAATTTCGCTTTGTTCATCGCCCACAACAACAGCACTTGTGCTTGTGTAAAAAGATAATACGGCGACCCGCTATCACCCCCCCTCAGTATATCGAGCCTTTTTGCTTCATTTCTGCTCAAACGGTCGTAATCTGATTTTTCTTCTCCGACAAAAACACGTAAGCAATCCACATAGTTTTCCACATAATAGGACATCAAATTATCTGGTTCGGCTTGACGCAGTTGGGCAATTTGAGACGTTGCCTCCGACAAACGCAGAGCCATCGCTTTCTCATAAGCAGAACGAGCCAAAGGTGAAAATTCAAAATATCCCGCTGCTTGTAGGTTGTGAATCATCAAAAAAATAAAACAAGTTAGAAAGGCTTTTAAAACGGTCATATTCTTAATTTTATACACATTAAAACGTTAAAGTTACAAAAAACGACATATTTCAGCCGTTGAAACCATCCAAACTGCTTGATATTGAAGGTAGGTATTGCGTTGCACGATTGAAAAGTATTGTAAAAGTATGATAAACACTTCCACATAAAACGATGGAAATGGTTAATTAACAATACTTTACATTTTTTACTTTTAGTTTCACATTTTTCGTTAAGTGCAACAATCCTCATTTCCTTTAACTACTTTTGCCCCATGCAAGTCGCCATTTATAGCAAAGTTCTTCATCCAGAAGATTTACCACATGTGCAAAGCCTCTTTGACGCCCTGCATACTGAGGGGGTGAACACATATATATATGAGCCGTATTTTGAGCAGATAAAAGGCAAAGTTCAATTCAAACGGGATGTGGCTCTTTTTCAATCTTATCTCGACTTCAAAATCCATATCTTCGATTATGTTATTACGTTGGGTGGCGACGGAACTATTTTGGATGCTATCACGCTTGTGCGAGATTCGGATGTGCCAATTATGGGTATCAACCTCGGACGGCTTGGTTTTTTAGCGAATATCAACAAAAACCGTATTGAAGAGGCGGTGCAAATGCTTATTCAAGGGCAGTTCACCATCGAAGGGCGGCGGCTGTTGCACCTCGAATCCAATTTACCTGTCTTCGATGATGTCCGTTTTGCGCTTAATGATTTTACCATTTTGAAGCGGGATACAAGCTCAATGATTACCATTCACACCTATTTGAACGGTGCTTACCTTAATTCTTATTGGGCTGATGGTTTAGTTATCGCAACGCCAACGGGTTCGTCGGGTTATTCATTGAGTTGTGGCGGTCCTATTGTTTTTCCAAATTCTGATAATTTTGTCATCACGCCAGTTGCTCCGCACAATCTAAATGCCCGTCCTGTCGTCGTCAGTGACCGTTCTGTCATTAGTTTTGAAATAGAAGGGCGGGCAGATAATTTCCTTTGTACACTCGATTCGCGTTTTGCGGTTGTCAATGCTGATTTCCAACTCGCTGTTCGTTCCGCCGATTTTACGACTAAACTTGTACAATTGCATGGCGATACCTACTTGAAAACTCTTCGGGAAAAACTGTCTTGGGGCTTAGATGCCCGTAATCATTAAAGCAGTATTTAGTTTATTGTGTTTGGGGTTTAAATTGCTCTGACTTATCGAAACACAACACACTAAACATCAAACACTCAAAAAATTATGTTTTCAATCATCATACCGACTTGGAATAACCTTGAAATGCTCAAATTGTGTGTTGAAAGCATTTATCAAAATTCCACTTTCCAACATCAAATCGTTTTACACATCAACGAAGGCGCAGATGGCACTCAAAAATGGGCGGATACTGAGGGGGTCGTTTATACGGCTTCGCCGACCAATATTGGTATTTGCCATGCCGTCAATTTGGCTTTTGGCAAATGTGAAAAAGATTATATTGTTTATCTGAATGACGATATGTACGTTTTGCCCGAATGGGACAAATACCTTGTTGGTGAAATACAAAAAATTGGTAATCAACATTTTATGCTGTCCGCAACTATGATTGAGCCGCGTGAAACAACCGCTAAAAACATTATTGTTGCCGATTATGGTCGTGATGTGGATGTTTTTCAAAAAGAAAAATTATTGGCTGAATTTCAGACCTATAATATGCCTAATTGGTCGGGTGCATCATGGCCTCCGCTTGTTATGCGCCGCGAGACGTGGTTAGCAGTTGGTGGTTTCAGCATCGAATTCAGTCCAGGCATGTATAGTGACCCCGATTTATCTATGAAATTATGGCGCATGGGTTGCCGCATTTTTAAGGGCATTGGCGCAAGTAGGGTCTATCATTTTCAAGCCAAATCAACGGGACGCATCAGAAAAAACAATGGACGTTTGCAGTTTATGCAAAAATGGGGCATTCCTGCTTCGTTTTTTTATAAAAACTACTTGAAAATGGGTGAGCCTTATGTGGGAGAGCTATCAGAACCGCCTTTGAATTTTGATTTTAAATGGGCGAAGTTGAAAGCGCGGTTTAATGGTTTTTTGAAATAAAATAGAATTTTTACTGAGGGGGTGCCTTGTGAAGCAAAAACCATTAAATTTGTCAAAAAATAAAAGACATGACAAAGATATTAACCATAGAAATCAACGAAAGCGACGAAAGCGTTTTGTTGGAGATCTTTAAAAGATTTAAAGTTAAAATCACTGACTCTTACTTGACGGATGACCAAAAAATCATTCGGGAGAATTTGCGGCAAAAATATGTGACCACAGGTGAATGGGAAAACATGAGTTTGGAAGCAAAAGAAGATGCCGCTATCTACGAAGACATTTTGCTTTCAGATGCGGCTAAAACGGTCAATACGGCGGACTTTTTAACAAAACTAAAAAACCGATGAATGTTGTTATCACTGAACGCTTT
>JAYTUR010000853.1:0-1047 GCA_043744475.1 Saprospiraceae bacterium
GCCGCGGCTTTCACCGGGCCGGTGGCCGACAAGCTAGCAGCTCTGGCCAAGGCAGCGCCGGTAGCGCTGGACTGTTCTAAATCAACACGTTCTGCCGCCATCGCATCACATGCGGTAGCAACCAAAACAGATAACAAAAGTGGACGTATTCCATAAAATGCTTGTTTCATTTTTATAAGCCTTTTTATTGATCACTTGAGGTGTTTCCTCAATGTTTTACCGATGCCAGCGGATTGCCTGCATCAGCCCCCCCCTACTTGTTCACAAAGCCATCTAGCCTGATCTTGTCAAACAGACGACTTTGCTTCACTACCTTTTTCTTACGTCTCCTACACCACAAATATGTCATAGAAATAAACAGTGGCTTGGTCGATTTTGACGTTTTGATGCAAAAAATACCAAAAGCATAAAACGTGCCATTGTTGAAATCATACACTTTGATATTAAATAGGAAACTAAACATGTTTTAATTGCCATAAAAGGCTATTTTTTTAAAATTATTTTTCATAAAAAAATTGCTTTTGCTTTTTTTTAAATCAAAAATACATACAAAAAGACGCATATTAACTACCTGATGTATTCCGATATTATTACCAATATCACTTTCAAATCAGGCTTAAAAAGTTCATAGTAGCGAGGGAAATAACAGATGAAGCGCCGAGATAGCCAAGGAGTAGTCGAAGTAAGGACAAAGTATTTTGCGAGACAACATCGCAGCAGTGCACCATTACTGTGCGCCACTGACAACAATGGGGTGCGTCGTATCTCAAATCTCTCAGTCAGAATTTGATGCCGGTCAACAAAATTACGGCTAACAGCGCTGTCACGGTTTTACCCAAGGCCAAGGGTTTACAATCCGCACATTGGCGACAAGGTTTTTTTGCCGCGCCTTCCTCTATCCTTTCCCTTCACTTGATTCATCATGACACCTGTCACACCTGCTATCGCCCACCACAGTCTGTTTGAGGACGTACTGGCAATTTTTACCGGTACCTTATTTGTTTCGCTGGGCGTGGCCATGTTTAATCAGGTCGGCTTACTCACCGG
>JAYTUR010000854.1:0-1047 GCA_043744475.1 Saprospiraceae bacterium
CTCATTCGTTCAAAAGACAACACTGGGTTTTCTGTTTCTTCAATTCGTTCTCTACTGACTTGCGCCATCCACAGTTTTAGCGGCTCTGCTTTTGGAGAAGGTACTGACATAATGATGCGGAATACCCCCTCAGTATTGGCGCAATCGGTAGGGTACTTTTTACCTTTTGGCATGGTCAATTTCAATCTTTGCCAAAACGGCAAAGATTCACTTTCTTTTAGAATAGTCTTTTTTACTTTATTCCAATAAGATGCAGGTTGAGGGCTGTCAGACAACACTTCAATAACATCAATGACTGAAAAATACCATTCGTCATTATGCCAAATTTTACGAATGGGTTTACCCTCAAACGGCATGAGTTTACCCGAATCTTCCATAATTTTTGTTTTTTTATGTTGAAAATAAAGGACTGATTATCAATCATTTAAAATACCCCCCTCAGTATCAAAGGGTTTTTCAAGCAAAAATCAAGTTTAAAAGCACACAAGCCACCGTCACCATAATCGCTAATGGAACGGGACGCAAATACCACTCTTTTTTATCATCTGAAATAAATGTCGTCGCAGCATAAGTCAAGCCTTGCAATTTCTCTTCAGGTGTTGGTTTTGTCAACAAACTGACGACAATCGTGATAACGATATTAGCAAAAAAAGCCATCCAAGCGATATTAAACGCATGGCTCAGACCACTGCCGTACTCGTGCAACGGCATAATCCACCCACCTTTTCCTTCTGCAACCGTCAATCCATGCACCAAAGTCGCCGTCAAAGTACCGCCGAGTAAACCTGCAAATGCACCATGCCCTGTCGCGCGTTTCCAAAACATACCCATAAAAAACGTAGCGAAAATAGGTCCGTTGAAAAAGCTAAAAACTACTTGAAGGAAATCATTGATGAAGTTAAAACTCTGCGCTAAATACGCCACGCCAATAGAAACCACGATGCCAACCACCGTCGTCACCTTCCCGACATATAAATAATGTGTGTCCGACGCATTTTTATTGATATACGCTTGATAGATGTCAAACGTCCAAATCGCATTAAAAGC
>JAYTUR010000855.1:0-4098 GCA_043744475.1 Saprospiraceae bacterium
TCTTTGGCGTATGATATTGTGACGAAAGGGCATGGCGGCAAACTAGAAATTGAAACAAAAGAAGGAGAATTTACGAAATTTATTATCCAATTACCTTACCTTTGACAAAATGGGAAACGAATGAAAATATTAGTTGTTGACGATGAACAAGACATAAAAACGCTGTTTCTGCAAAGCTTTCGGCGGGAAATTCGTGCGGGCTTGCTTGAGTTTTCGTTCAGTTATTCAGGTGAAGAAGCTTTAGCCTATCTCAAAGACCACGATCACGAAGCGGTTTTAATACTTTCGGACATCAATATGCCTGGCATGAGCGGGTTGGAATTGTTGCGGCGCATACGTTCAAATACGCCTACCCCACCGCCTATTGTGATGATGATTACAGCTTATGGCGATAAAGAAAATCATGAACGGGCGATGGACTTAGGTGCCGACGATTTTTTGAATAAACCATTAGATTTTAAATCTCTAAAACAAAAACTAATAGCCTTACAATGAAGTCGAAAATCATGATTGTGGATGATGAAAATGACTTTGAGCAACTCATCCGACAGAAGTTTCGCCGCCAAATACGCGAACAAGAATATGAATTTGTTTTTGCCCAGAATGGTAAAGATGCTTTAGATAAGCTCGATGTAAACCCTGATGTTGACATCGTTTTCAGCGACATCAATATGCCTATTATGGACGGTTTGACCTTGTTGACTAAATTGAATGAGAAAAACCCGCTCCTCAAATCCGTCATTGTCTCCGCTTATGGTGATATGGATAATATTCGATTGGCTATGAATCGCGGCGCATTTGATTTTATTTGCAAACCCATTCATTTTGAAGATTTAGAATTGACATTACTGAAAACCTTGAAATATGTCAGTCAAATCAAAGCAACGATAAAAGCGATTAAAGAAAACAATATTTTGAGGATGTACGTGGACGACAGCGTTCTACAATTTATGACCCGTACAGAATATGAATCGTCGCTGCTCGCCAATGAAACCATCGAAGCAACTGTGGTTTTCATGGATATTTGTGGTTTTACGGCTATTTCAGAAAAAGAAACGCCCAATTTTGTCGTCAATCTCATCAATAAGTATTTCGATTTGATGGTCAAAGAAATCATTGCGCAAGGGGGCAATATTGACAAATTTTTAGGCGATGCTGTCATGGCTGTTTTCTCTGGCGATTATCACCTCGATAGAGCCATCGAAGCCTCAATTGCTGTTCACAAAGCCATTGAAAGCCAAAAAGAAGAACTATCGGAGAAACAAACCTATATGCCCAAAGTATCCATTGGCATCAATTCAGGTGAAATGATTTCAGGCAATATTGGTTCAGCTGCCTTGAAAAGATTGGATTTTACTGTCATCGGCGATGTGGTTAACACGTCACAACGTCTTCAATCTGCTGCTGAACCAGGTCAAATCGTTATCAGCAAAGACATTTACGAAAAAATCAAACACTCTTTCAATTGTCAAGTCATTGGCAATATCAGCGTCAAAAACAAAGCAGAACCCATTACGATTTATGAGGTTTTGGAATAGCCAATTGGAAACATTATTCCACGAAATGCGGAAAAGACAGACCCTCTTTCCGCAATTATTTTAGTGCGAATTTGTTATACACTCTCCTTAACTAAATAGCCGCTAATATTTTCCGCAATTCTTCTTTTGATTTACCTAATTTCATCTGAAGTTTGCCTATCAACGCTTCTTCTTGTTGACCTTTTGCAAACATAAAGTCATTATCTGTTAATGTGGCAAATGTTTCTTTAAGCCTCCTTTTTTGCTCTTCCCAATTTCCTTTCAACTCGATTGTATTCATGTGTATAATATTTAAACGCAAATGATTTTTTTACAACATTGCAAAGATATGTGTCTTCTATAAGAATAAGTGTTATACAATTTTAGAATTAAGTTGCATCATTCCCACATTGTCGTCTTTCTGTCTTAATCCCTTTTTACTGAGGGGGTACGTTTAGGAAACTTTTAAAGTTCCTAAACGTGTTTTCAGTCAAACAACCAAATTTTGTTGATTCTGCCTATGACTTTTTAAGCGGAATAAATTCCGCCCTACTTCGAAAAGACAAACTGTTTGCCTAAACCGTTTATTGTTTCGTCGCAAGAACTTAAAACGGAATTGGCTGTGTCGCCAATTTTTTTTATTATTACATCTCTTTTTAATAAAATAAATAATTTGTTTTCAAATGACATTTAATAATCTTCGACTCAAACGCCTATTGCTCTTTACTTTTTGTGCAATACTACTATCTATGACATCAAATGCACAAGTCGCGCCTAAAAAGCCGACTTCAGCAGATATTTTTGATGCGATTCGCAAACTCAATACGCTAGGTTCGGTGCTGTATGTGGCGGCACATCCCGACGATGAAAATACGCGCTTGATTGCTTATATGGCTAATGAAAAACGAATGCACACCACTTATTTGTCGTTGACGCGCGGCGACGGTGGGCAAAACCTGATTGGCACGGAGTTGCGCGAAATGCTCGGCGTGTTGCGGACAGAGGAATTACTGATGGCGCGTTCGATTGATGGTGGCAATCAATTATTTAGCCGTGCCAATGACTTCGGTTTTTCAAAATCCCCTGCTGAAACAATGCGGATTTGGGGTCGAAAAGAAGTCCTCGCTGATGTGGTGTGGGCGATTCGCAAGACACAACCCGACATCATTATCAACCGTTTTTCGCAAGACACATCTGTTGATACGCATGGGCATCACACCTCATCGGCGATACTTTCAGAGGAGGCTTTTAACTTGGCAGCCGACCCCTCAGTATTTCCTGAACAATTGAAGTATGTGCAAGTTTGGCAACCTAAACGCTTGTTTTTCAATACATCATGGTTTTTTTATGGCAGTCAAGAGAAATTTGAAGCGGCCAAAAAAGAAAAAATGTTGAAAATAGAAATGGGCACTTATTACCCGATAAAAGGCAAATCGAACAACGAAATTGCTGCCGAAGCCCGTTCGATGCACAAATGTCAAGGCATGGGTATGTTGAGTTCGAGGGGTTCTGACCCTGAATATTTGGAGTTTTTGAAAGGACCAATGGGCAAACCGACGAGCGATGACCCGTTGCAAGGCATCAACACAACATGGAGTCGCTTGGGTACTGAGGGGGCTGCTATTGGGAAAATATTGGCAGATGTGGAACAAAATTTTAAGTTTGATGACCCTTCGGCGAGTATTCCAGCCCTTATTTCTGCATTGAAATTGATAGAGAAAATTAAAGAGCCTTTTTGGAAAAAAAGAAAAACAGATGAAATAGAAGCCGTAATTCGTTGGTGTTCAGGTCTTTATCTTGAAGCGGCGACGAATACGCCTTCTTCGGTACCGGGTCAATCGGTTGATTTGACGGTAGAAGCCGTGAATCGTTCTGCGGCAAATGTTAAGTTGGCTTCGATTCAATTTTTAGGTTTGAAAAAAGACACGACGCTCAATTTTGATTTGACGAATAATGAACGAAAGGTTTTTAGAATGAAAATGCTGATTCCTAACGATATCACTTACACGAGTCCTTATTGGCTCAGTGAAAAACCATCGCTTGGTTTGTATCGTGTGGACGACCAATTACTGAGGGGTCTGCCCGAAACGCCGCGTGTGATTCGAGCAAAATTTAACCTTGTTGTAGCAGGTTATCCAATGGTTTATGAGACGAATATTGTCAATCGTTATGATGCGCCAGCGAAGGGTGAACTGTATCGACCGTTTGAAGCGACCCCCTCAGTATTTGTCAATTTGATGGAGCAAGTCCTTGTTTTTGGTGATACAGAACCTAAACAAGTGGGTTTTATTGTCAAAGCAGGGGCTGATGGCGTAGAAGGCATGCTTAAACCACAAGTACCAAATGGCTGGACGCTTGAGCCGCAATCTCAAAATTTTAACCTAAAACTAAAAGGCGAGGAGGCGGCATTAACTTTCAAACTCACGCCGCCGAAAGGGGAAAGTGAAGCAACGATTGTGTCAAAAGCTTTTTTGAAAACCAAAGATGACTATGTGGCGGTGCCAACAAAATCCGTTCGCATCATCGAATATGACCACATACCGACGCAAACAGTTTTGCAGCCTTCGGAAGCTAAAATTGT
>JAYTUR010000856.1:0-1041 GCA_043744475.1 Saprospiraceae bacterium
TTAAAATTCAAAGGATTTGGGTCGTTTATGTCCACCGATTTCACTTGTTTTAAGGTATCGTAAAACGGTTGCCATATTTTTTTAGACACCAAACGATTAATAAAAAACAGCATTAAAATCAACAAAACAACCACCAAAAGCGTCATTGTCAAAATAGCGAACACCAAATCTTCTGTCTCCAGACTCGATTGTCGTAAGCTGATTTCATAATGATTCCCCCCCAGTATTTGAGTAAAAATAAGTTGACGATAAGGTTCTAACTCGCCATTTTCAGTCGGATTTGGAATGAGTGTGTCGCGTATTGAGGTGTAAACATCGGCATTGTTTTTTATTTTTTTGATGTGACATTGATTGTCAATGGTATTAAAAAACGTCGGAAAAGTATCGTTTTTCAAGACAAAATCCTGGATATTACCACGCAAAGCGTACAAACTCTCATCTGTTTTATGACTGACGACGTGATTAATGAGGACATAAAAAACCAATCCGCCCGCCGCAAAAATAGCCACAGCCAAACCAAAATACAGCCGATTCGTTTTCTGTAAAAGCTTCATTTGTCCGTAAATTTATAACCGATACCATAGACCGAACGTAAGTAGTCATCTGCGCCCTTATCGGTCAGTTTTTTCCTTAAATTTTTGATGTGGGTGTAGATGAAATCGTAGCTATCGGCTTGATCAATATGGTCTCCCCAAGCGTGTTCAACCACCGATTCTTTGGTGACGACGCGGTTTTTATTGGCAATAAAAAACAGGAGCAAGTCAAATTCTTTCTTCGTCAAAATGACTTCTTTTTCTTGAATGAAAACTTGAAAACTATCGGGCAAAACCTTAATTTCATTAAAAATCACTTCATTTTTACCTAAAAACTGCCTTCGTCGTCGGAGGGAACGGATGCGTGCATTGAGTTCCGCCAAGTGAAAAGGTTTGGGTAAATAGTCATCAGAACCCAGTTCCAATCCTTTTATTTTATCATCTATTGAATCTTTGGCGGAGAGAATAATGATACCCGTTTCAGGTTTTCGTTGCTTGATATAACGAA
>JAYTUR010000857.1:0-4088 GCA_043744475.1 Saprospiraceae bacterium
ACACCTATAAATAAGGAGGCAGCGGACACAAAACGCGAAACCCAAAACGCGAAACTTGAACAACCCCTCAGTAAAAAAGAGGAAAAAGCAGAGAAACTGTCGGAAAAAGATGAACCCGTCCTTGAAAAACAAGCGCAAAAGCGTCCACCGATCATCAAACCGATAAAAATTGGTGGTTACGAATTAGGCGTTTCGGGCGGCATAGCAGCTATTGATGGTAATGATATTTTGCGACAAAGTGGCTTTTCGACAGGCATAAGAGGCGGTATTCTGTTAGGCAATCACTTGAAAATCGTCGGCGAAGCCCAATTTTTAGCATTGGGTTATGAAGTCAATAAATTAACAGGCGACCTTGATATTCCTATCATCAACCCGCCAACAGCCAATGACATGTTTCATGAAGTACACGTTGAGCAACCTTATTGGCAGTACGCACTGGGTTTGCAATATACTTTTGGCAACAAACGACTAAAACCTTATCTCGGTACAAGTCTTGTAGGGCAATCGAAATTGGAAGAAAAATTTGAGTATCAATTTACAAATCGAGTGACTCGTGAAGATGTTTTTGTCATCACAAAACGCCATGATGATTCGTTTCAACTGCCGATAATGCGGTTAAATATCGGTGCAGAGTATCCGATTTGGCGCAAAATTCAAGCACAAATTGAAGGCAGTTATGATATTAAAGTCAATAATATTCGTCAATTTAAACCGCTTTGGCAAGTAAAAGCAGCTGTTTTATATCGGTTTTAGAAAATACATCTACTCGAATTTTTTACACCCTTTTCAACACGAATTTTACGAATTACACTAATTTTTTAAAACAATCATTAGTTTAATTTGTGAAATTCGTGTTAGAAAAATTCCTTTCATTTTCATAAATCATTTCAAAAATCATGGCTTTAACAAAAGGTTTTAAACTCTTTTTCTTAGTTTTTTTTGTGTCAACACAGTATTTATTGGCTCAAACTGGCGGTGTTCACTTGATTAAGAAAACCGTTGTTGGTGGCGAAGGCGGTTGGGATTACGTCGCTGTGGCAAGCGATGCAAGACAATTATACCTCACACACGGCAATCAAGTTGAGGTTTTGAACGCCGATACGCACGAAAAAATCGGTGTTATTGCCGACACAAAAGGCGTTCATGGCGTGGCTGTTGTACCCAAAACAGGGCGTGGCTTTACGACAAATGGTCGAACCAATACAGTTTCCGTTTTTGATACCAAAACCTTTAAAACGTTAGCGGAATTGCCCACAGGCAAAAAGCCCGATGCCGTTTTTTACGATGCTTTTTCTGAGCGTGTTTTTGTGTTCAACAACGCAGGAAGTTCTGCGACCGTCATTGATGCCAAAACAAGCACTGTTATTGATTCGATTGCCTTAGACGGTGCGCCCGAAGCAGGTATTTCGGATGGCAAAGGGACGATTTTTGTCAATTTAGAAGATAAAAACGTTGTTGTTGCCTTCGATGCTAAAACCTTAAAGGTCAAAAATCGGTGGTCGCTTGATAGTGGCGAAGAGCCGACAGGTTTGGCTTTAGACATCAAAAATCATCGTTTGTTCAGCGTTTGTCACAACAAATTGATGGTCATTTTAGATTCTGAAACAGGCAAAGTGATTGCTAAAATGCCGATTGGCGAACGGGTGGATGGTGTCGTTTTTGATGCCCAAAATCAAATCGCTATCAGTTCAAACGGCGATGGAACGCTGACGGTTGTTAAAGAAAATTCGCCGTCCGATTTTAAGGTTGCTCAAACAGTCAAAACGGAAGTCGGTGCGCGTACCATTGCTCTGGACAGCAAAACGCATCATGTTTTTGTCATAACAGCACAATTTGGCGAAAAACCTGCGCCAACACCTGAAAATAAAAACCCGCGGGCACCCGTTTTGCCGAATAGTTTTATGGTTTTGGAATATGGAAAGTAAGTAATACACCCCCTCAGTAAAAAGCCTCAAAGTGACTGTACTTTGGGGCTCTGTGCTTTGTGTTAACCTAAAATAGCTTGCCCCCTGGCAAACAGTCTTGCACCGCTGGCACAGCGGTTTTTAAAAATATTAACTACCACAAGTAAACCCACCAATGGCACATATTTCGTCACTTTGCAATACAGGAAAGCGGTACAGACGAAGCAATTGATAGTGCGGCATTGAGTGAGGTATAAGAGATGAGTTATGAAGGGAAAGCCGATGTTTCGAGAGGAAGCATCGGCTTTTTGTTTAGTTATAGTAGAAGTACTTTCTTGTAAAACAATAATAAAGGTAAAATTTACACATTTTATTCGTATAAATATTAATTTTGTTTGAATCTAAGCCAAAGTACATATTGGAATCCATTTATTGAACAAAAAAACAAACATAAATGAATCATTTTCTACACCGTCCAATCATTTGGGTGCTCTCCCTTTTACTATTTTCAACGCCGAAAGCTAAAGCTTGTGGATTCGATTATGTCGGTTCATGTGCAACTGCTGTACGTTTCACGGCGAACAATGTACCCTCGGATTATTTCGTATCAACTTGCGCTTATGGTAATGCTTTGAGTTCGAGTATTGGTACAAATCTAACCACCCTCCAACTCAGCACAGCCACGACGGTATCGTGGGAAAGTTGTACCAATATCTTACAAGAAAGTGCTGTTTTTTATCGCATTTACAACAATCCGCTCAATAAAGGAGGGTTTCAAAAAAGCGTTTTAACGCAACAAAGCGTACTCAACAATCCGCCTTACAGGACGCGGACTTATGGGGCAAATCTCAATATTGACTTGTTGGCAGGTCTATTGCCCAACACAACTTATACCATAGAAATCTACTTTCAATTAGGTACTGATTCAGATGGCAATGGCACGATTGACGCAACAAAAGTTAGTAATAACAATGGTTTATACTATGCGACAACCTTTCAAACGGGCAATATCAATGTCAATTCAGGCTTTCCCGTATCCATCACAACTCAAAATGCCACTTGTCAAGGTGCGGCGAGTGGCTCTGCTTCGGCTTTAGCATCAGGCGGTACAGCACCTTATACTTATGCTTGGTCGAATGGTGCAACGGGTTCAGTCATTTCAGGTTTGCCAGCGGGCAATTACTCCATAACCGCGACCGATGCAACGAATGCAAAAGGCATAAAATCTTTTATCATAACAGAACCCTCTCCTATTAATGTGTCTTTAGCGACCACAAATCCATCTTGCGGGGTTGCCAATGGCGCGATTACAGCGTCAGTGAGCGGCGGTACGCCTGCTTACACTTATTTATGGAGTAATAATGCGACCACACCCAACCTTTCAAGCCTTGCGGCTAACGCATTCAGTCTGACCGTAATGGATTCAAAAGGTTGTAAAGGCAGTGCTTCTGCCATTTTGACTGAAAACTGTGGTAATTCTGGTAGTTATTGTACCTCAGCTTCGGCGGCTCCGTGGAGTGAATGGATTGCGCGGGTACAACTCAATACATTGGATAATGCGAGCGAAAAAACACGACCCGACCGATATGCCGTCGGGTATTCGGATTGGAAAGACAAAGCCACATCGTTGGCACAAAACGGAAACTACCCCCTCAGTATCACGCCCGGTTTGAGTTGGGCAGGTGCGCAAACCAATTTGTATTTCCGTGTGTGGATTGATTTTAATAAAAATGGCATTTTTGATGACACCGAAAAGGTTTTTGAACGAAATACGACCAGTTTGGCGGTCACAGCGCCCATTTCTGTACCCGCATCGGCATTGTTTGGCACAACCACAATGCGTGTCAGCATGAAAAAAGACGCTTATCCAACAGCGTGTGAAGCATTTGCAGCAGGAGAAGTTGAAGATTATTCTGTCATCATCATTAGCGGTGGTCCAGACCCATGTTTGACCGATGCCGTGCCGCCTGTTTTGTCTCCATGTCCTCAAAATATCAGTTTGACAACCTTAACAACCTGTGCTGCCGCCACTTGGACAGCACCAACTGCCACGGATAATTGCACAACTACCCCCTCAGTAGTAAGCACTAAAAACAGTGGTTTTTGTTTTCCAATTGGTTCAACATCAGTCGTTTATACGGCTACTGATGCCCGTAATAATGCGGCAACGTGTAGCTTCAATGT
>JAYTUR010000858.1:0-4084 GCA_043744475.1 Saprospiraceae bacterium
GTCAATTACAAAAAGATAAAGGATTACAAGTTTAAAAAAATTAAAGAATAATAGGTATTTCTCTATTCTGCACGACGTTTAGTAAACTTTAAAAGTTTGCTAAACGTCATGTTGTTACAAATTTTCTTTTCATGCTTAATAGACTTTTGGGGTTTGTTAAGCATTTTTTGTGCCTCAACAAACTTTTTAAATGTTACGAGGTTATTTCAAAAAGTTTATAGGGATTTTAAAGACAAAACAATATTTTACTTGTTCTAGCCAAATTTTCCGAAAGTTTAAAACTTTCGGAAAATTTGAGAAGCAAGACGAAACAATATTTTACAATCAAAACTCCTTCTATTCTTTTGAGATAGCCTTATTTTGACCGATGCGCACCTATATTTATCACCCCTAACGCTTGATTATTGCATGTCTCAACTTAAACTTTGGCGGAGCAAGTTTTTCATTTGGCGGCACTACACTTAATTTTGACCAAGCTTGTTTAGCATTTGACCAAGCCTGTTTAGCATTTGACCAAGCTTGTTTAGCATTTGACCAAGCCTGTTTAGCATTTGACCAAGCCTGTTTAATATTTGGTGGAGCTTGTTTAACATTTGGCGGAGCTTGTTTAACATTTGGCGGAGCTATACAGAACTTTGGCGATGATACATTAAGCCCATTTTGACCTCTATCATGGACAAATCAAGAGAAATGAGTCCTAAAATCCAAAAAAAGAAGAGGATATTATCGGTGGTATATCTTATAAATTTTTAGAATTTGTTTTAGAGCTACGCTCTGATTAGAATTTGCGCTGAAATGATGGCTACCAATATAGAATACCTACGGCGCATTTTAATACAAACTTAATTGCGCCGTAGTTGCTAAATATTGGTAGTAATCACAGATAATATAGCCCAATCGTCGCGTAGCCACATAACCGCAGTTGTACCATAATTCTAAAAATCTATAAAACATACTAATCAATGTCAATATCTTACAATCAGCCTAAATCAATCACTCTTTAGCAGTCTTATCCGAAAAAAGGACAGTTTCTGTTTGATAGAACTGTTCCGACATACCTAAAGCGGCTTCTGGTGAACCGAGCGCGTGAAAAGCATTGGGCGATAAACCTGTAAAATCTTTGTAGTCGCGCACAAGGTGTTGATAATCGTAATAATTGCAATCAAAAGCGATGCTTAACCAATCGGTATAGGGTTGTGCGTTGCGGGTTCTAAAAGCCTTATCGAAACGAATCAACCGACAAAAAACTTTGGGATTGACACCCGTTCTTTCCTTAAATTTCCGTTCAAATTGTTTCACACTCAAGCAGGATTCTCGTGCCAACCAATCAATAGATATTGCCGCCTCGTGTTTCAACAATAATTGACAGACCGTATCTATGGGCTGATGGTCTTTGACCGTTTTCTTGACCAAATCAGTAGCAAAATGATTCACAATGCGCACCATTTCTTCATAGTTTTTTGTGTGGAATAACTGTTCGTTCACAAATTGAATATCTTTTGAAAACACATTGTCTGCGGCAATATATTCATTGTTCAATTCAAACAACGGCATCCCCGTCAAGCGATAAAGTGCGCCTGCTTGAAAAATAATCTGCACCACCAAAAACTCATGCCCAATAAACCTTTGCGTCACGCCCAAATGCTGCCCAACCAGTGCGATAGGCAAATCTTTCACTGTTTTATGACCACCGGCATACTCTATCCTTTCTGTCTCTAAAGGATAAAATGCAAGGCAATTTTCAGGTCGCGGTGTATAAGGCTTAGACGGTGGTGTTTCGTTTTTATCAAAATTGAAATGCACAATACGATAACACCTGATGTATTTCGCTAAACCCGGACTTGGCAAATAATCTTTTAAAAGCATGTCTTTTGTGGCTTTTTTGTCAAAATACTGAGGGGGTCTTTAAATTGGATTTGTTAGGTAATTTACGTATTAGATTCTTTTAAAGCATCCCATACGTATTTCATATATACCTAATCTTCTGCAAGATGCACAAAAAAAGCTTGAACAAAGCATTATTTTAAACCATATTTTTCGACTATGGCTTGTCGCTCTTGCCCTGCTGTTGGTGCATAAACCAATCCGAATTGCTCACTCAACTTATCATGTTCTATTTTGCGTTGTTCAGACCCAAAGGGATAACCTTTTTCGGGTGTCAAGTCAAAGAAAATGCGTTCCAAATAGACCTCAAACGGTTGATTGAAATACATATCCACGAAACGCAAAGGTTTGTCAGAGGCATTCCAAAACGTGTGCGTCAACAGGCGTGGTCGCAAATGCCAACCGCCAGCTTCTACTTGGATTTCTTTGCCATCCACGATGACGCTGGCAGTCCCTTCCAAAACAAGCATCAATTCGTCCAGTTCTTTGTGATAATGCGGCGATGGACCCATTTTTTTAGGTGCGACCGCACATTCCACACAAGAGTAAACGCCACCTGTCATTTCGGAACGCAACCAAGTGCGGATAGCCATACCACCCTTGTGTTCTAAAGGCAGCATAGGCGGCAAGTAAATAGGTTTGATGGCATCTTTTAAACCCGTATTGAGCGGCGATTGAGCCGTGCCAGCATGTGCCATTTTGGGTAAAATACTGAGGGGGAGCAAAAAACTGGCAGCTTGAAAAAAATCTCGTCTTTCCATTGTATTAATAGGTTTGTTTTAAATTATTATTTGAATTTTGATACAAACATATAGACTCTGGAAGAGCTGTTAGTGGTAAAAAATCGACAAAAAACGTTTTGATGGAATAAACTTATGAATTATTGGCAATGCAATTATCATGGAAATTGTTCTTATTAAACTTAGCGGCGCTACGTTCATCAAACCCACACCGCAAAAATGCGTTTGTCCTCATACTCTATCCATTCTTTGCGCCATGATTTTATTTTGTTGTATTCAAATATCAACAAAAACCCTGTCTTTTCACCATGAATGGTTAAATATTCGCTCAATTGTTTGATGCCTTTTTTGTGCGAGGCTTCGCCGTACCAGCGTTTGAGTTCGATGATGTATTTGTGCTCGTTGAAGGTAGCAATGATATCCAAACGTTTTTCTTCGGAGGTTTGAACTTCTTTAAACGAATGACCTTTTCCGTTTAGAATAGGTGCTAAGTAGGATAAAAAGACCAATCTGCCGTGTTGTTCTAAAAAAGTTTTATCTTTCTCATTGAATTCTTCTTTCATAAACTGCTGAAACTTCGACATCGCCGCTTGCATATCCAAAGAGTTGTCGTCTAAAATAAAATGATTGCCGTAATTAATGCGCGACTTCATTCTGGTATCCGTTTTGGCAGTCATGTAGTTGTAAATACGTTGCTCATAGACGCGATTATGGATTTTAATTTGACCATTGTCTTTAAAAATACCGTGCATGATGCCCATATCTATCAATGGGTCATCGGCATTAAAAACAACAATATCGCCTTCCATAATGATGCGATAGACCAAATTATACAAAGCTTCATTATTTTCTAAATTCTTAATCAAACTATCGAAATTGGTGTTTTTTTCTTTCAATAATAAGCGTACCGACTCGTCCATATCTGCCAATGTCCATGTCTTCTCTGTCTTGTTAGGTAGTATGTCTTCTGCAATCGTTTTACACAATTTACTAACTAAAAACGGATAACCCGACGTGTGGTAAAACAGCAAGTCTGCCATTTGTTGGGTATTCATCGTCACGCCTGTTTCTTTGCAATAATCTTCAAGCATCGGTTTAATTTCAAAAGGCTGCAAGTTCATATCCACTTTAAAATCGGCGGCAATATTCCAGGGTGAATTGAACTTTTTTTCTTCATCAGGGCGCAATTTGAGTTTAAGGTTTTTAATGTCGTGCAAACCTGCTAAGACAACCGAATGGAAGGTTTTAATTGAGCCTCTTTCTAAATATTTATCTCGCAACATCGCTAAAAAGCTGACAAACAATTGATTGTTACTACTTTTATCCACTTCATCAATCATCAGCACCACTTTTTTGTCTGTAAGATTTACCAATTCTGTTATACTTTCTGCCAATATCTTTAAAGTATCGGTTCTCAAAGCCGCTTCATTGAGCCAACCTTCCATATCTGGTACGCTATA
>JAYTUR010000859.1:0-4080 GCA_043744475.1 Saprospiraceae bacterium
GATTGCTTCGTTCCTCGCAATGACGATTCTGTGTCTATTTGTTTGAATTTTACTTCGTTATTTTTTAAGCTGCCTTAGCCTTTTTTTGCCAAAAATATAAAATAGTAAATGCTACAAGAAGTATCAAAGGAAACATCACCATCGTTGATAATGTCGCTTGCCCTGCGGCTAACTCCATGGCATCTCCTGAAAGACCTTTTGCCGTTTGTGCAGCCATGTCATTATCAATCCATCTACCAATAATAGGTTGGAAAATAGACGTTGAAAACATCCCAACACCGCCAATAATGGACATCCCCATTGCACCACTCAATGGCACTTTTTCAGCAATGAAACCAACCATGTTGGGCCAGAAATAAGCCACACCTAATGCAAAGAAAATAGCCGCAACATAAGCCATGGGTCCTGTTGACACACTAAATAAATAAATCCCTATCGTGGCAAATATCGCCCCACCCAACAAAACGCCTGTTTGATCAAAGCGATGAACAATCTCTCCGCCAAAATATCGAGCAACTGCCATAATACCCGTAACCAATGCCAAAATCAACATCGGACTTGCCCCTGATTTACTCATAATTAAGCCCGTCCATTGCTGTGGACCAAATTCTGTAATCGCTGTCAATGCCATGCAACAGAACATGAATATATATAAAGGTGTCAACATCGCTTTGATGTTTTCAGCAATGGATGTAACGCCTTCAGTTTTGGGTTTAGGGAATGTTTGACCCCAAAATAAATAGGCATATACAACAGTTGGAATCAAAATCAACCCAATCTGTGCTTGCCAGCCCATATTGGCATCAGTCATAAACTTAGAGCAAAGGCTACCGATGACGATGCCACCAGGAAACCACATGTGAAAACGATTCAACATCTTGCTCATCTCTGAACCTTGATAACTGTCTGCTATCATTGGATTACAAGCCGCTTCCGTACAGCCAGTACCAATACCAATTAAAAATGTTGAAACCAAAAGACCCGTGTAACCGCCCAATACTTGCGGATAGAGTGTCAACAAAATACCCAAAGCATGACACACAAAGGCGGTCATCATAATTTTTTTAGGTCCAAATGTATGATAAACAAGCCCTCCAATAATCATCGCAATTGGAAAGCCGAGAAACCACATGGAGTTGATAAAGCCTAATTGTTCGGCAGTTAAGTCAAAGTCTTTAGCTAATTGAGGTAAGATACCAGCACGAATACTAAAGGAAAAAGCCGTTGTGATGAGGGCAAAACAACTGCCCAAAAAGAGGCGATTCTTGTTTACTGTTTGATCCATAAGAAACTTTTAAATTAAAGGATGTGAGTAAATGATTGATACAAGTGAATTTTGATAATATCCGCCATCAAAATGTCATTCTTATCCAGACCAATACCATACACGAAGCCTTAAAAGACGAGTCTTGTTAATGTTTGTTATGATTTTTCGTATTGATTGTTTTATTTAAATAACTTTTTGATACGCTCAAAAGTAGCTATTTTATTGAATTGCCCAATTGTTCTTTCGTCATTTTTCTTTATTTGGAAAATTTTATTTTGAAAATGTAGATTGGACACTTTATTTCTTACAAAAATCGAGGCGTTTGGGCAGTTTATACTGAGGGGTACCTCCTTACCTGTTAATTGACTTAAAGTTTTGGCTTGTCGTCATGCACTAAAAGTCATTGAACAAATCTATCATCGCAGCTGTCATGGCTGTAACGCCTGTGCGTATAGTCGTTGGTGGAAAAGGATTAAACTGTGGATGATGTAGCGGCGGCAAAAAAGCTGTGGGTTTGCCTGTTTCGGCATCAAATTTTGATGGATTAACTGAACCGAGCCATGTCAAAGCAATCGGTATTTCACCGCCGAGACTGTATGAAGCAAAGTCTTCTCCAAAGGTATAAGGCGGCTCTTGTCTGACTTGCGCTGCACCTAATACTTGTTTAAAAGTCTTTTCCATTTTTGAGACCAAATCCCCATCATTTATCAATGGTTTTGTAATAAAGGGTCTTTGTGAAATAATAGGAAACATATCGGCAGACAAACCAGAGGCAGCAGCTTCGCTATCGCTAATACGTTGAATTGCCGCCATAATTTGTTCAAAAACAGGATATGAAAACGCACGAACAGTCAATTTTAAATCTACTTCTGAAGGTAAAACATTGTGATTTTCACCACCTTTAATCATACAAACAGACACAACCGCAGGTTCAAAGGGATTTATTTCGCGGCTGACAATGGTTTGCAGACGCATAATAATAGCTGCCGCTAAAACAATCGCATCAACGGCTGTAACAGGATAGCCGCCATGTCCGCCCACGCCTTTGATTTTGATATCTACCATCTGAACCAATGCCATGGCTCGCCCTTTAACTGTTCCAACAGTGCCACTGGGTAAAGTTGGTGAGACATGATAAGCCAAACAACAATCGGGTTTTGGAAAACGAGTAAACAAACCATCATCAATCATCTTTTGGCTACCATTGAAGAACTCTTCGCCGGGTTGACACACAAAAACCGCCGTGCCTTGCCACTTATCACGCAATTTTGACAAACACCGAGCAATACCAATCAAATTCGCCGAGTGCATCGAATGTCCGCATTGATGACCACGTCCTACTATTTCAGAAGCCCACTCTTCTCCGCGTTCATCATGGACAGGCAGCGCATCCATATCGGCACGAAACATAATGGTTGGTCCTTCACCATTTTTCAAAATGCCCACAACGCCTGTTTGTGCCACCCCCCCAGTAACATCGTAGCCAGCAGCACGCAATTCATGGGCTTGTCGTTTTGCGGTTAGGACAGTATCCATGCCCAGTTCTGGATTTTTATTGTACTGACAAAAAAGGTCAAAAAGGAAAGGATAATCTGCTTCGACCAGTGTTTTGATATGATTCATTTTGTAAAATTAATTGAGACACATAGCAACATAGACACATAGTTTTTAGTGACCTTAAAATTATGTGTCTATGTTGCTATGTGTTATGATAAAAAACAATGCTAAACAGCCTCAACACGCACCCAAACACCATTCAAAACCGCATTACCTGTCAAATCATCTATGTCCATTTCGTCCGTCAAATCATTGAGACTGACACCTGCATGTTGTTGTGCAACGTCTAATTTTACACCTTTTCGGTTGTGTCCATAACCATGTGGCATACTCAAAACGCCTTGCATAATGTCATTGGTCACTTCCGCAGGGAGTTCGACGCTGCCCACGCGCGACGTTACTTTAATCGTTTGATGGTTTTCGATACCCAAAACTGTGGCATCGTGGGTATTTATCATCACCGTACAACGATTTTTACCTTTCATCAACTTCTCCGAATTGTGCATCCATGAGTTATTGTCGCGCAAATTGCGTCGTCCAATCAATTGTAGGGCAGCACTTGTGCCGTTATACTGAGGGGGTGCGTTTTTCAGGACTTCTTTGACCCGTTCTAAGTCTTCAAGAAAAACAGTCGGTGCAAGCCGTATCTTTTTATCCTCAAAAGCCAAACGATTCGGCATAACCGATTGCAATTCGCCCAAATCCACACCCGAAGGATTGTCCAACAATTCTTGCAGACTCAATTTGTATTGTCCATAACGCAAACCCATATCGAGTTTTTCTTCTGGCGGCTGCGGCGAATAGACCCCCTCAGTATTTGACAGGCGATGCGTCAGTTCTTGAAAGATTTCCCAATCATATCTTTGGTTTCCCTTTTTAGGAAATAACGGCGGCGAGTATTTAGCAGTGTTGCGTACCGCAAAAATATGGAAAGTCATATCGTAATGTGACGTTTCTAAGCCTGTTGCAGGTGGCAAAATAATGTTTGCATGTTGTGTCGTTTCATTCAAATAAATATCAATCGCCACCATAAAGTCTAAAGACTCAAACGCTTTGTCCAATTGTTGCCCATTGGGTGATGACAGAATGGGATTACCAGCATTCGTTATCATCGCTTTGATTTGTCCCTCTCCTTCCGTCAGAATTTCTTCAGCAAGGGTCGAAACAGGTATTTCACCCATGAACTCTGGCAAACCCCTCACGCGACTCGTCCAACGACCAAAGAGGTTGCGGTGTTTGGCTTGTGCCAAAATATC
>JAYTUR010000860.1:0-4066 GCA_043744475.1 Saprospiraceae bacterium
CTTCCAAATATCGCCCGATACTGAGGGGTAGTTGTAACCAAATTTACCATCGCTCGAAAGTTTTGAATTGCCGTCAAAATTGGACTGTTCGTACCGCATACCTGCTTGAAAGCCAATGCCTTTTAATCTACCGCTATAAGTCACATAGGCAGCATTAACTTTATCAATTATCGTCAAATCTGTGGACTGTGACAAAATACGTTTTTTACTGCCATCGGTATAAATAGAATCGGCTAAAAACGTTTGGTCACGTCTGTTATAATTGCTTCTAACACCCATTTCCCATTTCGTAGAGTCATTTATGGGATTGATAAAGTCGAGTTGAAAGGTCACTTGATTGCCATCATTTTTACCATTATTAATTTGACGTGATGCAACATTGGGCTGAGGCAAACCGCTCTTGATATTAGTGGTATTTGTTACCCAATCGCTAGCACTGTTTGAACGACTCCAATTGCTGGACACATCGGCGGAAAGCTCCTTACCTTTGGTTGGGAAGGTCTTACGCCATATCAATTGTGTACCATAATTTTTAAATTCGTTATCCGAAATAGACTTACGTTTACCGTAATATAAAGTGTCAGAAACAGATGTTAAGGTCTGGTCAAAATTTTGATTGTCCGTATCATTAAATTGACCTTTCGTGGCATTACCAAACAAGGACAAAGTGTTGCGATTATTAATCGTATAATCTGTTCCTAAACGTCCTGACGTGAAGATACGGCTGTTATCTGTCGTACTTTTTTGATTGAATTGGTTGATAATCAAGCCATTGCGTAGGTTTGTTCGATAAGAGTAAGAGGGTATTGAATTTTCACTCAAATTATAATTCGCTGATGCTTGCCAATTAAAACGCCCTTCTTTTATGTTCAGATTGCCACTGCCATTCATGCGATTGGGTAAGCCCACACCGAGACCAATTGAGCCATTATAGCCCGGTTTTTTATTCTTTTTAGTCACAATATTGATGATGCCGCCCGTTGTCGAAGCATCGTATTTAGCCGATGGGTTTGTGATAACCTCTACTTGGTCAATTTGGTCGGCACTGATTTGATTGAGGCTTAAAAACGTGGGACGACCATCCACAAAAACGGTTGTGCCTTGACTACGAAGTTGTGCATTGCCGTCGGCATCAACGGATACTGAGGGGATGTTTTTGAACACATCTTCGGCAGTACCGCCTATAGCGGTTATGTTTTTATCAACATTAAAAATTCTTTTATCAATACCGAGTTGTACGCCTGTTTTTTCGGCTCTAATTTCCACTTCTTTTAACACTTTGGCATCCGTTTCTAAACGAATATTGCCCAAATCCATTTCGATGTTATTGGGTTGGGAAAGGGTGATAATCCGTTCATAATTTTTAGAACCAATATAGGATATACGCACTTTTAAATTACTGAGGGGTAAGTCTTTGATGCTAAATTCACCATTTTCAGCCGTCAATGCCCCGCCTACAATGGAATCCTTTTTACCAAAAGAACGCATCACTACGACAGACGCATAAGGCACAGTCTGTTTGGATTCCGCTTCAAAGAGTTTACCATAAACCCGTCCGACACTTGGACCACGATTGCCTCCACCTTGTCCTTCTGGACGTTGCGCTGTGATGGAAAAAGAGATTGAAAGAGTAAAAAGAATTGTAAAAATCGAGTTTTTCATGAGTCTTAGTTTTTATAAAAAATTGATTACCAACTGTTTAAACTAAAAGAAAATGGCTTAGTTTATATTTGTACTTATCTTTTCGATAAAGGACAGTTTTTGTCGCTGAAATTACTGAGGGGGGTGAAATTGAACATTTCAACCTGACTAAAAGGCTTATATTTTTTACAATTGACTGATAAAGAAGGTTTTAGAGTGCATAAAACTTTTGTAAAGGAGTGATACAATATGACCCCATTACTCAAACGTCCTTAGTTTTAATAATTAATAAACAGCGAAGATTCGCAAACCTATTCCTACTTTTGCAAAAAGGCGTAATGTCTTTCATCCAAGCATCATCATTCATCAACTACAATAAAGTCTTTTCGATATGTCTCTTTATCCGCACCTATTAAAACCCCTTGATTTAGGCTTTACCACCTTAAAAAATCGTGTGCTCATGGGCTCGATGCACACAGGTTTAGAAGAACAGAAAAACGGTTTTGAACGCTTGGCTGCCTTTTATGCAGAACGGGCGAGGGGCGGTGTGGGGCTCATCGTCACAGGTGGTATTTCGCCTGATTATTTTGGTACAGTCATGCCCAAAGCAGCGCGAATGACCAACAGCAGCCATGTCAAAAAGCATAAAATCATCACGGAGGCGGTTCATAGGGAGGGGGGTAAAATTTGTATGCAAATCCTACATGCGGGTCGTTATGCTTACCAACCTTGGAGCGTGGCACCGAGCGCGATAAAATCGCCGATTACACCTTTTAAACCTTTTGCTTTACCAACCTGGGGCGTTCAGAGAACGATTAATAACTACATTTCAGCGGCAGCCTTAGCGCAAGAAGCGGGTTATGATGGCGTGGAAGTTATGGGTTCTGAAGGCTATCTGATTAATCAATTCATCGTTGCAAAAACCAATAAACGTACCGACAAATGGGGCGGCAGCTACGAAAACCGTATTCAGTTTCCAATCAGCATTGTACGTGGGATTCGTGAAAAGGTAGGTCCCAATTTCATTATCATTTACCGCTTGTCCATGCTCGATTTGGTGGAAGGCGGCAGCACTTGGGAAGAGGTCGAAATATTGGCAAAAGAGATAGAAAAAGCAGGAGCAACCATCATTAACACAGGCATCGGTTGGCACGAAGCTCGTGTGCCAACGATTGCGACGATGGTGCCACGCGGCGGTTTTGCATGGGTCACAAAACGTTTGATGGGCAAGGTGAATATCCCATTAGTGACGACAAATCGCATTAATATGCCCGATATTGGCGATAAAATCATAGCCGATGGCTTCGCAGATATGGTGTCAATGGCACGTCCGTTTTTAGCAGATGCCAATTTTGTGGTCAAAGCAGAAACGAATCGGGCGGACGAAATCAATACGTGTATCGGTTGCAATCAAGCGTGTCTCGACCATACTTTTCAGTTGAAAACAGCGAGTTGTTTGGTCAATCCTCGGGCGTGTCACGAGACACTTTTACAATATTTACCGACACATAAAAAGAAAAAAATAGCGGTTGTAGGTGCGGGTCCTGCGGGTTTGGCAACGGCAACGGTAGCGGCGGAACGCGGGCATGAAGTTCATCTCTACGATGCGGCTTCAGAGATTGGCGGTCAATTTAATATGGCAAAACAGATACCTGGCAAAGAGGAATTTTATGAGACAATTCGTTATTTTAACAAGCAAATCGCACTAACAGGCGTTCATTTGCACCTCAATACAAGAGTTGATGCCGCTTTTTTGACCCATGAACAATTTGACGAAGTAATATTGGCAACGGGTGTCACGCCTCGAACACTTAAAATTGAAGGCATAGACCACCCCTCAGTATTATCTTACATCGAAGTGTTAAAAGATAAAAAGCCTGTTGGTAAACGGGTGGCTTTAATCGGTGCAGGGGGTATTGGCTTTGATGTCGCTGAATTTCTGGCGCAAGACGGTGCATCTTCAAGCCTCGATACAACGGCTTTCATGGCAGAATGGGGCGTGGATATGGCGTATCAAAAAGGTGGTGCATTGACCAAACCGCATCCCGAAGGTTCGCCGCGTACCATTTATTTGTTGCAGCGCACAAAAGGTAAAGTGGGGGCAAAATTGGGTAAAACCACAGGTTGGATTCACCGCAGCAGTTTGAAAATGAAGCAAGTAGAAACGATGGACGGCGTGACTTATGAAAAGATTGACGACCAAGGTTTGCACATCAATATTGATGGTTTTTATCAACTTTTAGAGGTCGATAATGTCGTCATTTGCGCAGGTCAAGAGCCTTTGAATGCTCTGCTCGAACCGCTGAAGGCAGCGGGTGTTTCCACACATATCATTGGTGGTGCGTTTGAAGCCCTTGAATTGGACGCAAAACGCGCGATAGATCAAGGGTCGCGTTTGGCGGCTACGTTGTAACATAGTTAACAT
>JAYTUR010000861.1:0-4064 GCA_043744475.1 Saprospiraceae bacterium
GAGTGATAAACAGCGATTTTTTCGCCAAAAATCTTTTGCAGCCGAAAAATAATCTGTGTTGTCAGGGCGATTTCAGGAATTAAATACAGTACTTGCCCCTCCCTCAGTATTTCCGCTTCGATGAGTTCGGTGTAAACCCGCGTCTTGCCGCTACCCGTTACACCATGCAATAAAGCCACGTTTTTAGTGCCAAAACACTGTTTTATATCGTAAATCGCTTTGGTTTGTTGGTCACTCATTTCAGTCGTCGAAATTAAATCATCCTCGTAACCACCGATGCGGCTGATTTCTTGTTCATAAATTTCAAAAATACCTTTTTTCTCAATCGCTCTTAAAACTGTTAAATCTATATTGGCTTTCGTACAAATTTCGGACGTGCGAATGACCTTCTCCTGCCTCGAAATTTGAGCAAAAGCCAATAGCGCGTTCGTCTGTTTTTCAGAATTTTTGACGGCATCAAACGCCGCTGACCAGGTAGCAGGGTCGCTCCGATAAGGCTCTTTCATGCGGACCCAAGAGACGAGCTTGGGCTTAAAACGGTATTGTAATTCCTCTTTTATGTCCAAAATATCGAGCATCAACAAGCGATTGATGATGGGATAAACCGTTTTTTGACCAATGATTTTTTGAATTTGGTCAATCGTCAATTCGCTTTGAATGGTCAAAGCCTCTGCAATCAAGTATTCTTTTTCTTCTAAACCACTGAAATTTTGGTCATGGTTGGGGTTCAAAACAATGCGGGTTTCAGACGACAATTTCATATTGGTTGGCAAAGCCGCATTCATCACTTCGCCTAAAGTACAGCCATAATAAGAAGACATCCATTGCCAAAAATCCAATTGAGCTGTTGAGATAATCGGCTCTGAATCAATGACTTGCAAAACAGGTTTGGTCTTATGGTCAGGTTTTTTATCCGTTACAGCAATGACGACAGCCGCATACAAATCACGCCCTGCACCAAATTGGACTTCGACGCGAATGCCAAATTTTACCTGTTCCACCAATTCATCAGGAATGTGAAAAGTATAAGGCTTCGGTGTCGCAAACGGCAAAATCACTTTAGCAAAATGCGTCGCTACCTCGGCTTTAAATAATTCTAAATCGTCGTTGATGTCCACTTATTACCCCCTCAGTATTTTTGGTGATTTTAAATATTTTGTTGCAAAATAAACGTTTGTATCTAACAAAATCACCTTTTTTTCAAAACAAAAATATTACTCACCTTCCGTTCCCCTTCATGGTCAAAAAGTTTATTGTCACAAGGCATATTCACAACGCCGTTTTCAGGTTGTCCTGAAATATACATCGTGGTTGAACCGCCACCATCTAAATTGACAGCATCACGACAACCCAATATCTTCATCAAAAAAGCCAATTCATGCAAGTTCAAACCTTGTGCTTGCGCCGTTCTGCCGTCTGCGGTCAACAAAATAAGCTCGTTTTTAGCCGTTATACAAGCGCAAGTGCGTGGGTGACGGTTGTCGTTAAACGCAATTTTACTGAGGGGTATGGTGTCGCCGCGCCACAACAAAAGCGGCCCTGTTACAAGCACATTCGATTCAAGCTGTTTTTCAGCCCATTTTGAATCCATCGAATCTGTTTGTCGCACAATGCTCACCTTATTATTATGTATAGCTATGCCTGATTTTTGATGAATAGCCAAACGCCCTTTGGTATCCAATTGACTTGTATCAAAAACGTGTTCGTTAATTTTAATAAAATCAACTGCACCACCTTTTTTAACATCAAAAAAAGAACCGTTGACAGCCGCCGTAGCGAACGATTGCATAGATAAATCTGACGTTTTGACTAAAGAATCACCCGCAGAAACGACTTCAAACTGCCATTTTTGACGATTATTTCTTATTTTTAAAAAATGAATATTCTGATTGGATTGGAATAATTGTTTATCCGAAAAATGGAAATGATGCCATTTTAGACCTCTACTCACTTTAATAGTTTCCCATTTTGCATCTGTAAAAGCTTTACTATCCGTAGTTGTTTGTGTCCAAACAGGCATTGAAAAATAAAGGAATATGAAGGTAATTGAGTAGTTTTTCATATTGTTAGAAAATTTAAAGTACGTCTTAAAATAGGTTTATGAAAAAGAATGTAAATTGTTATTACCCTAAAAAGATTAAGTCAATTAAAGTAATTTCTTTATGATAAAAACAACTATTTGAAAATCAAAGATTTATCTTTTAACTTTGGGGCAAAGAGAACTTAAAATCTGTGAACGTTAAGCATATTATTTTTCAAATGAGAAAACAATTTCTGACCAAACTTACAACTTGTTTTTTGCTTTTTGCCTCATTTTTAACAACTCCCACAACTCAGGCACAAGTAAATTATTCTGCTAACGATATCGTCCGACCTTATAATGGGGGCTTTCGAGCAGGCGTGAACTTCGATATTTATCGAGGATTCAGCGACGAAGACCTATCCCGTCTCGCTGCGGGTAGCGACCGCGATGGCATTGCTGGCGCAAACGCTAAAGCTATTCGCCCTGCCTTTTTTGAAGATTTTGCAGAACATTTCGGCTATGACAGCCGCATTCCTACTTTTATGCTTTACGATTCGTTGGGTTTGAAAGACAATACGCTCATTGTCGGTTTTCCATCGGAGGAACACCGTGATACAAAGCGGTATTGTCCTGACTATCAATCAACGGTTTTTAAAAATATGTACACGCCAATTTGGGACAATGGTGAAAACGGTACGCCTGTCAATGATACAAACTACTACGCATTGTATATTTGGAAAACCGTCAAAAGATACCATTATTTCGTCAAATTTTTTGAAGTTTGGAACGAACCAGGCTACGATTATACGGGTGGAAGAGGTTGGCTTAATCGCGGCGCACCTGGCAATTGGTGGGAAAATAATCCCGACCCGTGTGATTATAAGTTGCGTGCGCCCATTTTTGATTATCTCCGAATGTTGCGCATCACTTATGAAATTGTGAAATCCATTGACCCTTCGTGTTATGTTATGACTTCGGGTTTGGGTTATCCTTCTTTTTTAGACGCTATTTTACGCAATACGGACAATCCTAACGGCGGTCAAGTGACCCCCCAGTATCCTAAGGGTGGTGGAGCATATTTTGATGGTATTGGCTTTCATGCCTACCCACATTTTGACGATGCACTACGAAAATGGAACAATACACGCCAGAATTGGGATTATTCGAGGCATTCTGATGCTGCTGCTATTGACCCTCAACGCATAAAAGGACAGTTTGAAGATGTATTAAAGAACTATGGTTACAATGGTCAAACCTATCCGAAGAAAACATACATAATTACAGAATCTAATATTCCACGCAAAGAATTTGGCGAATTTATCGGTTCGTCAGAAGCGCAAAAAAATTGGATTCCAAAGGTTTTAGTAAATTGTATAAAAAATGATATTTGGCAATTACATATTTTCAAATTAGCTGAAGAAACGGATTCCACTACAGCTACTTATGAGTTCGATTTAATGGGTTTGTATAAAAAAATACACTATTCCAACAAAATCCGTCCTGAAATGACTGCTGAAGGTTTAGCCTTTAAAACAGCATCCCAAATTTTATTTGGAAAAGTCTATGACTCCCTTAGGACACAACAAATGAACCTACCTACAAATATTGAAGGTGCAGCTTTACGAGACTCTAATGGTATTTTTACTTATGCTTTATGGGCTAAAACTACCATTGATAAAAGTGAAGTAGCGAATGCAACTTATTCATTTCCAAATAGTTTTGGTTCTGATTTATTGATAAAGCGTAATTTGGATTTTACCACAACGCAAAAACTTGATGCCATTTCGCCACAAAATTTAGTTTTGACTGCCACGCCTATTTTTCTAACAGAAAGAAAAATACGCCTTTCACAACAAATTATCTGTGAAGGTTCAACCATCAGTTTTGAAGATTTAACCCCCTCAGTATCAAGGACGTGGACAATACAATTAGCACCCAATCAAACGATTACGGAAACGTCAAAGTCTTTTGTCAAAACGTTTACTGTTAGAGGAAATTATACCGCACAAGTTATCGCCAAAGACGGAACCGGTGCAGAAAT
>JAYTUR010000862.1:0-15961 GCA_043744475.1 Saprospiraceae bacterium
TGCGTTTCAGCGAGCTATCCTATTATAACTCGCTGAAACGCACTGAAAACACCCACTTTCAGCGAGCTATAATTTTTAGGTTCAAAAATTAAATACAAAAGCCGTAGGTTTGGCACATCGAAAAAGGCGTTACCGCCCATTTTGTTTTATTAAACGAAAATCCATCCATCATAAAAGTAATCAACCATGCCTTTTGATTTTACAAAAAATATCGTTTTAGAAAACGACCGCGTATTAATGCGCCCTTTGACGGTGATGGATTATGAAAATCTCAAAGTCGCCGCCACAAGTGACAAAAACCTATTGAGATATTCGCCAGCAACCATCGAAACACCTGAAAAACTGGCAATTTATATTCAAAATGCCTTCGAATTACGCACCAAACAAGACCGTTACACTTTTTCTGTTTTCGACAAAAAAGAAAATCAATATGCCGGTAGTACGAGCTTTTACGCCGTTTCAAACAAAGATGAACGCATAGCGATTGGGGCAACATGGATTGGCAAACCATTTCAACGGACAGGTTTGAATCGAAATATGAAGTTTCTGATGATGCAATATGCTTTTGAAACTTTAAACTTTGCACGTGTAGAACTGCATACAGATGCGCGAAATCAACAATCTCGACAAGCCATAAAAGGCATAGGTGGCATTGAAGAAGGTATTTTGAGACATTTTACGGTTATGTCTGATGGATTCAGACGTAATACCGTTTGTTTTGGCATTTTGAAAGAGGAATGGGCAGGGTTGAAACAAACCGTTTTTAAAAATTTTGTTTAACATCGAAGTACGAACGACTGTTCGCAAAAATCAAACATGTACGAAATATGGACAAAAAACCATTCATTGATGTCAAAAAAATCATTGCAGATAAGAATAAAACATTGGCGCAAGCCCTACCCAATTTCGTTATCAACTACCTCAAACGGATTGTTCACGAAGACGAAGTCAATAAATTTATTGAAATCAATGGACATTTAAGAGACCATGATTTTGTAAACGCTTGTTTTGAAGAAATGGGCGCGCAAGTGACGTTTACAGGTTTGGAAAATATACCTGAAACGGGCGGCTGCATCATTGCGGCAAATCATCCTTTGGGCGGTTTAGATGCGATTGGTTTGATGAAAATAGTCGGTCAGAAACGTCCAGACATTCGCTTTTTTGTCAACGATATTTTGTTAAATCTTCAAAACTTTGGTGATTTATTCGTCGGCGTTAATAAGCATGGAAAAAATCCAAAGGAGAACTTGCGCTTAATGGATGAAATTTTTGCTTCCGATATGTGCGTGTTGTTTTTCCCTGCGGGTTTGGTGTCAAGGCGACAAAACGGCATCGTCCGTGATTTGGAATGGCAAAAAAGTTTTGTCACCAAAGCGATTAGTTACAATAAACCCATCATTCCGACATTTATTGGCGGTGAAAACTCTCATTTTTTCTACAATTTGGCTAATATTCGCAAGAAAATAGGCATTAATGCCAATATTGAAATGCTGTATTTAGCCGATGAAATGTATCGGCAACGCAATCAAACGCTGAATTATGTGTTTGGCGAACCCCTCAGTAAAAATCGTTTTACAAGAGAAAACAATCATTTAGAATGGGCGCAAAAGTTGAAAGAATACGTGTATCGCTTGTCGGAAGATAGTCGTGCACAGTTTACAAATTGAGCAAAATAGAAAGACATAAATCATCTCAAACCAATATGAATATCCTCATCGCCTGTGACAGTTTCAAAGATGCGCTCGATGCCCCCTCAGTATGTCGGGCTATTGAACGGGGTTTACAGCTTGCAAACCCTGATGTTTCTACTAAAATTTTCCCTTTGGCAGACGGTGGCGAAGGACTTTCAAATATTTTGAATTTCCATTTAGGTTTAAAAACGGTAGAAGTTGAAGTACATGACCTATTGTTTAGAAAAATAAAAGCCACCTATAATTTAAGTGTGGACGGCACAACCGCTTTTATCGAAATGGCACAAGCCGCAGGATTGCAACTTTTAACCCATGAAGAGCGCAATCCCTTGAAAACCACTACTTTCGGTGTCGGAGAAATGATAAACGATGCTGTTAAAAACGGCGCAAAACGCATCGTTTTAGGGATTGGCGGTTCAGCGACAAACGATGTGGGTATTGGTATGGCAGCCGCTATGGGTTGGCAGTTTTTTGATAAAAATGGTGAAAAACTATTAGGTATTGGCAGTGATTTGAATAAAATTGAAAAAATTGTACCCCCTTCCCGAAAGAATCGGGATTTCGTACCTCAACAGTATAAAAGTCATTCGGACGTTGTTTTTGAGGTGATGTGTGATGTAAAAAATCCGCTTTTAGGAAAAACAGGCGCGGCACACGTCTATTCAAGGCAAAAAGGCGCAAGTGATGTGGATATTGAAGTATTAGAAAACGGTGCGATTAACTTTTGGAAAGTTTCAAATTGTCCAAAAGTTGAGATAGCAGGTACAGGTGCAGCAGGCGGTTTAGGTTTTGGTGCATTGTTTTTCTTAAATGCCACCATAAAAAGCGGTATAGATGTCCTGATGGATTTAACCGATTTTGATAAAGAAGTGGATTGGGCAGACGTGATTTTCACAGGCGAAGGGCAGCTTGATAGTCAAACGGCACATGGTAAATTGATAGCGGGTATCGTTTCAAGAGCGCGACAAAAACCCGTCATTGCCCTATGTGGTGCGTTGGATGCGCCCCCTCAGTATTTGAAGGATTTGGGCTTGAAAGCCGCTTTTTCTATTGCTCAAAAGCCTTGTACGCTGCCAGAAGCCTTAGCTGCGACAGCAAAGAATTTGGAGAAAACGGCTTTTCATATAGGACGGCTTATAAATTGAAGCATACTTTTGTTGAATGGGTTTAGTCATTTTTGCCTCCTCAGTATTTTGCCAAAAATTAAACTTACTATGCGGTTTAGTGTCTTAATGTGGTCATTTTGTAAGACATACCTAAATATTATTTTTTTAATTTAAAATCTTGATAAAACCACCCGTTATGAAAAAAAACTGCTTACTCATTGTTATCTTTCAGGTCTCTCTTTTTGTTCACATCACGGCTCAAAACAGCATAGCACTTTCGGGGCGTTTGGTGGATACACTGTCGGCCGAACCTTTGATTTATGCCTCTGTAAGTGTGCAAAAGCATGATAATCAAAGCCTTGTGAAAGGACAGGTTTCTGATGAGAAGGGTGGTTTTAAAATTGAGGCTTTGCCAAAAGAAAAGTTTATCATCAAAATAGAATACATTGGTTATAAGACGAAATATGTCACAATTAGCCTTGAAAAAGCCCAAAATTCTTTAGATTTAGGTGCTATTGAGTTAGTACCCCTCAGTCAATTGCTCGAATCGGTGACGGTGAATGGTCAAAAGCAAAATGTGGTGACAACCTTAGAAAAACAAGTCTTTAAAACCGAACAATTTGAAACGGCAAAGGGCGGAACGGCGACGGACTTGTTGCGCAACATCCCCTCAGTATCCGTCAATGCAGAAGGTGAAATTACGGTACGTGGTTCAAAAGGTTTTTTGATTTTGGTCAATGGCAAACCGAGTCAAGTGGATGCGGCAACGCTTTTAGGACAAATTCCAGCCAATACGATTGAGAAAATTGAGATGATTACCGCACCGTCTGCCAAATACGATGCCGATGGCAAAGCGGGTATTATCAATATTATCACCAAAAAAGGTACAAATGAAGGCTTTTCGGTGACGACAAACGCTCAATTGGGCTTTCCACGCCTTCGTACTTACGATAATGTGAAAGAGCCGCAACGTTATGGGCTTGATGCAACGGTGACATTCAGAAGCCAACAATGGGACGCTTCATTTTCAGCCAATTATTTAAAAAATGATATTGCAGGACGACGTGAAGGTGATGTGAATACGACGGTGAACAAGATTTTTACGCACTTTCCAAGCCAAGGAGAGCGCAGTCTCAAAAGAGATAATTATGGTGTGCGTGGTCTTGTTGGCTACAAAGCCAGTAAATTTGATGAATTGTCGGGTGGTTTTTATATAGGTGGGCGCACGCAATATCGCCTTGCGGATATTTATTACAACAATACTAAAACAGATTTAGCGACCAATAAAGTGATTGCTAAAACCCAATATTTTAATAGCAATTTGGTGAAAAAATCAGGCGATTTCAATGTTTTTAACCTCGATTATACCCATACTTTCTCAAATGCAGCCGTCTTAATGATGTCTGGCTTGTATGAAAAAGCCAATATTTTTGGTTATACGAAAAACGCCAATTTGAATCAAAATAACCTCAATGACACAATCCAAAACACGTTGAACAATGGTAACAATCCGCTCAGTGCCTATCGTTTTAAAGTTGATTTTGAGAGACCCCTCAGTATTGGCAAGCTTTCGATGGGCTATCAATACAGGAATCAAGTTCAGAAAGGACAATTTGAATATTTAGAAAAACAAGGCAATGGGACAACTTTTGTGCTTAATCCCGCTTATAGTGCCGAAGTTGATATTGTCAATCACATTCACGCGCTTTATTCGCAATATGCGGGGCAGTATAAAAAAGCCTCATTTTCGGCAGGTTTGCGTTACGAAAATGCGTTTCGGGAGTTCAACGACAATAAAGGCACACCGCCGAATGTCTTAAAATTGTCCAATTTTTTCCCTTCTGCCAATCTACTCGTTGATTTTGGTGAATCATTGAAAGGAAAAGCCGCTTACAGCCGCCGGGTGCAACGCTCGACGAATAACGAATTGAATCCATATCCTGAACGGGAACACAGCGAAACCCTCGAACAAGGCGACCCCAACATTAAGCCCGAATTTATCGGTGTGTATGAATTGGGCATCATTAAAGATTTCAAAAAAGGCTCATTGTATTGGAATGTTTACAGCCAACAGATTACCAATATCGTCAATCGGGTTAACAGTGTGTTCAACGATACGATTCTCAACCGCATTTTTACCAATGCGGGCAAGGCGCAATTATGGGGTTCAGAAGCGGGTTTAACGTTGTCACCTATTAAAAAATTGAAAATATTTGTGGGTGGTAACATCTATCTTATGAGCATCAAAGGCAGTCTTTTTGAAAATCAAGTGAATGTCAATACCAACGGTTAGGTTCACAGTATCAATACGAATGTGAATTGGCAAATAGCGAAAACGATGAACGCTCAGTTCAATTTGACCTATTTATCGGCACGAAAAACGGCACAAGGCGAAGATTCGCGCTTTTATTTGCCCAATATGTCTGTGAAAAAGACTTTTTTGAATAATAAATTGAATACAACATTACAATGGCAAAATATGGCTTTTGGCAAAATGGCAACGAACCAACAGCGCATTACAACTTTTGGCAGCAACTTTTATACGTCCACCAATTACATTTTAGAAACCAATATCTTTATGTTGAATGTGGCTTACAGTTTCAATCAATCGGATAAAAAATCGAAGCTACCTGCCAGTGAGTTTGGTGAAAGAGAGTATTGAGATACTTACTAACAAGTCGTTGGGATAATATCCTAAGATGGGCAGAGCTTTAAAGAAAACGTTTATCGCTTGTCGGTAGATATTGAAGCGAAGTTTTGATTTGAATTAAAATACAAGGAAAAGCCTTGCAAACGACATGTTTTGCAAGGCTTTTTGCTTTTTATACTGTTGATGAACGAAATCCCGATACAAACGGGAAGGAGGTAGTCATTCTATAATTTCTCCAACAACCGCCGCATATCTGTTTTTTGCAAAACAATGCGCTCAATGTCTTCGATTTTGATGCGCTCTTGTTGCAAAGTGTCGCGGTCACGAATTGTCACGGTGTTGTCCTCCAAAGTCTGGAAGTCAACTGTAATACAATATGGTGTACCGATAGCATCTTGACGGCGATAACGGCGACCGATGGCATCTTTTTCATCGTATTGACAATTGACGACAAATTTCATATCGTTGAAAATTTTCATCGCTGCCGAAGTCAATTCTTCTTTGTTTTTCAACAAAGGTAGAATAGCGCATTTCACAGGTGCAAGGGCAGGGTGCAATTTCAAAACAGTACGGGTTGCGTCTTCACCTTTGGCATCAGGTACAGCCTCTTCGGTGTAAGCGTTTGACATCATAGCTAAAAACATGCGGTCGCAACCGATTGAGGTTTCGACGACGAAAGGCACGTAGTTTTCGTTGATTTCAGGGTCAAAATACTGCAATTTCTTACCTGAAAGCTCTTGATGGCTGCGTAAATCGAAGTCGGTACGCGAGTGGATGCCCTCTAATTCGCGGAAACCAAAAGGAAATTCAAACTGAATATCCACCGCCGCATCTGCATAATGCGCGAGGTTGTCGTGGTCTTTGAATTTGAGTTTTGACTGAGGGGTGCCGATTGCCAAATGCCATGCCATGCGTTTTTCTTTCCATGCGGCGTACCATTCTTTTTGGCTGCCCGGGCGGATAAAAAACTGCATTTCCATTTGCTCAAATTCACGCATACGGAAGATGAATTGGCGTGCAACAATCTCATTACGGAAGGCTTTGCCGATTTGAGCGATGCCAAAGGGTACTTTTTGACGGGTGGATTTCTGAACATTGCCAAAATTGACAAAAATGCCTTGCGCAGTTTCGGGACGCAAATACAATTTACTTTCTTCACCTGCGATATTGCCCAATTGCGTATAAAACATCAAATTAAGTTGGCGCACGTCTGTCCAGTTGCGACTGCCTGTATCGGGGTCGGCGATTTCCAACTCGTCAATCATGCTTTTTAAGCCGACCATATCGCCTTTTTTCATGAAGTCGTTCATGCGAAACTCGATGTCAGTGGCTTTGGCAGCGTACTCGACACAACGCGGATTGGTTTCGCGGAACATTTTTTCATCAAAGTTTTCAAAGCGTTTTGCCGCTTTTTGGACTTCTTTATTGATTTTTTCTTCAATTTTTTCAATAACACCTTCAATCAATTGGTCGGCACGAAAGCGTTTTTTAGAGTCTTTGTTGTCCAACATCGGGTCGTTGAACGCATCAACGTGACCAGAGGCTTTCCATACTTTTGGGTGCATAAAAATCGCTGCGTCAATGCCGACGATGTTGTCATTGAGTTGCACCATGGATTTCCACCAATATTCTTTGATATTATTTTTCAAAAGCGAACCGTAAGGACCGTAGTCATACACCGCCGCTAATCCGTCATAAACTTCAGATGAAGGGTAAATAAAACCGTATTCTTTGGAGTGCGATACGAGTTTTTTGAAAATTTCGTCCTGTTGAGCCATTATTTATTTCGTTATTTATTAATCGTTATTTGTGGATTTGTCGTCCAATATCCCTTTTTAACGAAAAATACTGGGGGGGTGTTTCGCTAAAAAGTGCGCAAATGTAAACACCTAAGGTTGATTCCACAAATGCGTTTACAAAAATAAGCGAATAGAAGGATGCGTTTGGAAAGATGGAGTCGTTTATCGTTTAGTTTTTAACGTGCGAATTCTAAAGAATTCTAAAATTATGTAGGGTTTCAAAAAAATCTTCACAAACAAAAAAATCTATCCTAACGCTTTTGGTTTAATTTTGCACCAAAATTAGGTATCACTTGCAAATGAAATATCATAAAATATTGAAAATCATATTTTTAAAAGGCTTTTTTAGTAAAAATACTGAGGGGGTGCTTTGTGCCATTTCTCATTGTTTTTGGGTTGTTACATTGACAACTATCATGTCATGTAGCAATGAACAAGCGGAAGCGCCGAATATCACACGCGACCAATTAGGTATTGAAAAAGGGAAAGACGTTGAAATTATTTACTCCGATTCAGCGCGCGTAAAGGTGCGAGTGACAGGCCCGACGATGTTGTATTATACTGGTAGAGACGAGCCGAAACAAGTATTTCCTGATGGCACAGTAACGTATTTTTACAACGAATTTCAAATGGAAATGAGCGTTTTGACGGGGAAATATGCCATTCGGGACGAAAAAAATCGGAGAGTTATTATCCGCGATAGTGTTGTTTGGGAAAGTAAAACGGACGGTCGTTTGGAAACGAGTGAGTTGATTTGGGACGAAGCGACGAATGTTATCCGTTCTACAAAATATACACGTATTACAAGGGAAAAGGAAACGATTAGCGGGTTTAATTTTGAAACCGATGATAAATTGACGCATTGGCGTATTTTGGCACCGCGCGGGAATTTTAATGTCGGAAATTTGCAGCAACAAATACAATAAGTCATTTGTTATTATATAGTTTGTCATTAGGGAAAAATGACTAATGACTAAAAATGACCGGTGACTAATGACTAATCAACTAATTTTTTCTAAATTTGCCGCAAATCATAAAATTAGCTTATGAAGAGAGTAGTCGTAACAGGTATTGGCGCGGTAACGCCTATTGGAAATAATGTAAATGAGTATCTCGAAGCTCTTCAAAAAGGGGTCAGCGGTGCAGCACCGATTACACGTTTTGATGCCTCGTTGTTCAAAACACAATTTGCTTGTGAGGTAAAAGATTTTAAACCAGAAGTCGCTATTGAAAAAAAGGAAGTACGCCGCATTGACCTTTATGCGCAATTTGGCATCGTCGCTGTTGATGAAGCCTTGAAAATGAGTGGTTTAGATATAGAAAACATAGACCTTGACCGTGCGGGTGTCATCTTTGGCTCTGGCATTGGTGGTTTGATAACGATAGAAAATGAAATTTCGGATTTTGCACGCGGTAATGGAACGCCACGTTATAATCCGTTTTTGATTCCAAAAATGATTGCCAATATAGCGGCGGGTTTGATAGCGATTAAATACGGTTTTAGAGGTATCAATTATGCGACCGTTTCGGCTTGTGCGACGGCAAATCATGCGATTATCAATGCTTTTGACTATATTCGCTTAGGAAAAGCAGATGTTTTGATTACAGGCGGTTCGGAAGCAACGGTGACGACGACGGGTGTCGGCGGCTTTACGGCGATGCACGCCATGAGTACCCGCAACGACGACCCAACGACGGCTTCACGTCCTTACGACAAAGACCGCGATGGTTTTGTGTTAGGCGAAGGCGGTGGTGCTTTGATTTTGGAAGAATATGAACACGCCGTTGCGCGTGGTGCAAATATATTGTGCGAAGTGGTCGGTACAGGTATGACTTGTGATGCTTTCCACATGACAGCACCTGACCCCGATGGCAAAGGCGTTATCAATTGTATGAAAATTGCCTTAAAAGAAGCCAGTTTAATGCCTGAACAAGTGGATTATATCAATACGCATGGCACATCAACACCATTGGGCGATGTCGCTGAATTGAAGGCAATTATGGGTGTTTTTGGCGAAAAAGCTTACGATATCAATATCAGTTCGACTAAATCTATGACAGGACACTTGCTCGGTGCAGCGGGTGGAATAGAAGCCGTTGCAGGGATTTTGGCAATGCAAAATGACTTCGTGCCGCCGACAATTAACCATTTCACAGATGACCCTGAAATGGATAATCGCCTCAACTTAACGTTCAACGAAGCGCAACAACGCCGCCTTGATGTCGTATTAAGTAACGGCTTCGGCTTCGGTGGTCATAATACAACCGTGATTTTTAAGAGACTTTAATAATGGGTTTTTGAGTTATTTAAGTAAGAGGACAAATTAAACGCATAATTAAACATATAGCTACAGAGTACAACATAGCTCTTTGTTTTTTAGATTCTTTGACATTTTTATCCATAAGCATCAATTAAATGGAAAATGTAATTCCAGAATTACGAAATCTTAAAGATTTCGTAATTCTCTTTCTGCTTAACATAAAAATTGTCAAAGAACTATATTTTAATGCTAAATGCCCTGTTGGGCTATGTGTTTAATAGGAATTTATTGCGTCCGATTTCTTAGGTTGACCCCCTCAGTATATCAGGCATTCAGGAAAGTAAGGCTTTAAAAGTGTAAGCATCAAAACAATTTACATTATTAAACATTCCAAAAGTTTCAAACTTTTGGAATGTTTAGACTTGTTTAGATGCATATGCGTTTCGTTTTTTGCCTTAAAGTCTTAGGTCTTTATACTTCACACATAATAACTCAACAATCCAACACCAATAACTTCTTTCAATATACATTAGGTTTTGGGTTACATCAGAAAATTTTATAACTACAATTTTTCAAAAGATAAACTCCTTGCGCGGCGATTACAGCAGATTTTGGGCTATGTGCCATCAGATTTGGGTCTGTATAAACTCGCTTTTTTCCACAAATCCACCAATGCCGAAAAAAGCAATGGTGCGGGAGGACAAAACAACGAACGCCTGGAATACCTCGGTGATGCGGTGTTGGGAACGATTGTCGCGGAGTATCTTTTTAACAAATACCCCAACTCGGATGAAGGTTTTTTGACCAAAATGCGTTCAAAAATCGTTAAACGCAGTTCGCTCAACAAAATCGGTGACAAAATGGCACTCGATACCATCCTGTTGGAGTATAACAACACACGCCTGAGTCGCTCGATGCTCGGCAATGCCGTCGAAGCATTGGTTGGGGCGATTTATCTCGAATGTGGCTATAACGAAACGAAACGTTATGTGGTTAAGAAACTACTGCGTAAGTATTTGGATATCCATGAGTTAGAGACATTTGACGACAATTACAAATCGCAACTCCTCGAATGGTCGCAGAAAAACGGTAAGCTGGTGGCTTACAAAGTTATTGCGAAATACAAATTCGAGAAACGGGACCGCTTTAAAGTGGCAGTACTGCTCGATGGCAATAAAATAGCTGTTGCCGATGATTTTAACAAAAAATCGGCGGAACAGATGGCTTCTGAAAAAGCATTGGTGGTATTGGGTATTCGAGTGGAAGAAGAGGAGGATTGAGAAGATTATTAAAAACAAAAGGCAAAACTCGATTCAGGGTTTTGCCTTTTGTTTTTAATTAAACTACTGTACAATGGGTTTAATATAATATCGCTCAATTTGATATACGATACGACTTTTAATGGTTTAGGCTTATTAGACTCATTAATTTGCCAACTTCACCACGTAAATATTCCACCTCTTTTTGCAAATGATTAACCAAACTGTCATTATTATGCTCATGTTTGGATTCATAAGCAGCATAAGACGTATGGTTATTATTCTGATTGAAAATGGCTTTTTCATTGAAACTAAGGACTGTGTTGACATCTACCTCTAAGACTTTAGCAATTTGTGCCAATCTTGAAAGTGTGAGGTCTTTTTTATTCCTTTCAATTTCACCGTAAGTAAGTAGAGAAATATTAAGCATATCTGCCACATTTTCTTGTGACAAATTTTTCATCAAACGGATTCGTCTGATATTTTCACCGATTTTTAGAGTATCCATATTGTTTGTATAGCTTTAGTTAACAATTTATAAACGTTTGAACGAAGATATAAATTAATTTTAACATTAGTTTTGTCGCATCATAAAATCAACATAAATATAACAGTGGCCACTATTAAATTTATGAAAAATTCCTTCCAAAAGAATTTTTATCAGATTAAATGGCGCGGAAACCGAAAAGCGAATGAGTAGGTGTTAATTGAATTAAAGTTTTTAAAAATGAAAAATTTCCTCCGTATTTTTACAGCTTTTACATTATTAACGTCATGTTTACTGAGTAGTTGTCAGAAAGAAATAGCAGGAACGGTACAAAAATCAATACCTTTCAAATTTAAAATGAATGATGCCAAAACCTATTTCAGTGATAACAATAAAATCGTAGAAAAAGCTGGTTTTTTTAGTCCAATAAATGCGATGAATTCTTCTCCTGTTTGGGAAAATGCTTTGAAAGGGCGTTTTAGAGATGTTGAATTTTATGAAGTTCCTTTGACGTCCAAGTTAGGTCAATTAGGTGTTAGTCCAAAAAGTTCAAACACACCTTTAATTGAAGACCTTTGGAATATCAATCGGCTTGTGGTTATGAAAAAGGCTGATGGCTCTATTGAAGGTAAGTATATGATATTAATACCCGACCAAAGCTATTTAAAAAATCCAGATAAAAAAGTGGATTTAGAGACTATGAGTTTTGCAAGATTACCTTATGATTACTCTGGTTCTGTTCAGTATTATAATCTTGACGGTTCTTTCTGGGATGGTTGGAAATATACCAATGGAGAGATTGCTGGAAATGTTAAAGTTACTGATAATCGCAGCTCTATAATGGCTCGTGACGCATATTGGGATTGTACGACTACCACAACGGATTGGTATCAATATGACCCTTACAATAATACTTATTACTACTTAGGTTCAAATAGTTCGACGGCTTGCATTCCTACTGGTGGGAGTAGTGGAGGCAGTAGCAGTAGTATAAATGTTGCTTCTCTTTGGAATAATACAAATGGTACTGGTGGTGGAACATATACTTCTGGTGGGTCATTGTCGGGAGAAACGGTTGATAGTTATCATCCGCTTTGTCCTAATTCTTTTATTTTTAAAAGCACAGGAACGAGTGGTAAAGCGGCTGGGTTAAGAGCAGTAAATATTAGGTATTTTGATGGGAATGGTATTGAAATAATAGTAATAACTCCATTTATGCTTTTTACAGTTTTTCCACAGACAACAGCAATAGATGTCACTAATGTTTTTAATGATACTCGTGATGCAGTTCAGACAAGAATCAATGAGGGTTTCTTAGATAGATTTACTAGCAATCTAAGTCAAAAACGATCTGCTCTTGCAGGTGAATTTATGAAAATATTCAATCAAAAGGCAGAAATTGCCCCAAATTTTGGGGGAGCAACAGGCGTTTTAATGCCCTTTGATTGGACGACTTACCTTTCTTATCAAACAACAAGAGTGTTCCCCGATTGCCAGTAAATCAAGACAATATTAGTTTTCTTTGACTTTTAGAAAAAATTAGGTTTCTATACTATAATGTATTTTGAAAGCCTACATAAATTCTGAATCAGTAGGATTATATGTAAGGTTTTAAATAATTTATTGATATTATTTGACTAAAAAATTTAAATTGACAATAAGTTTGAGTGCTTGATAATTTAGCAACGACTAATTCTCTAAATAAATTATCAGGCACTCTATTTCACACATATTAATTAAAATAAAATGGATAAGAAAACATTATCAATAGTATGTTTAGTGATGTTTTTACTTTATACAACCAGAAGTTTTACTCAAAATGACAAAAAAGGACCCTATTTGATTAGATTTGATGTGGGAGAGCTATATAAAGAATCTGATATTGCAAGATATACT
Organism: Saprospiraceae bacterium; assembly: GCA_043744475.1. Lineage (GTDB taxonomy): Bacteria > Bacteroidota > Bacteroidia > Chitinophagales > Saprospiraceae > JAAFJT01. The sequence continues at coordinate 13,150 of JAYTUR010000862.1, forward strand.
GCCACAATGGGCTTTAGTTTTCAATATGAAGGACCATTAGTAAATGGCATCGCTCATCTTATACAAACACCATTTACACGGATTAAAGTAGAAGGCGATGTACCGAAAAAAACCATTTATTATAAAAGTGATTTAGCCATAACAGATGTTATAGATAGTAAATCTCTTATCCTTAAAACACTTCAATATTATTATAAATTTAAAATTTATGAAGTTGAAGACAGTATTGATTTTTGGGTATTAAAACAACTGGACAATACAAAATTACAAGTTCATTCATTGGAACGTGATGGACCCGGTATAAGTGCTGTAGTAGGTGTATTTTGGGGTGCAATTGATATGTCTGTTTCTTCTATTAGTACTATTGTAGAGCAGATTGTAAAAGTTGCCACTGATAATGAAACGCATGATAATAGGCATTATAATATTCCTAATATCCCTGTGGCATTGATGAAAAAAGATAAATTTGATGAACTCAATGTACTATTACGAGAAACACATGGATTAGAATTTGTCAAAGAAAAGCGGCTTGAAAAGCTAAAACTGATAAAATTTGAAAATTAAACTTCTGATAAGTAACAGCACACAAGAGGCAAAACGTAATTATTCGTTTTGCCTCTTGTTTTTTCCTAATAAACGAAGCAAAATTTCGGCAAAAAATGGAACCATACTGAGGGGGTGGTTTTTTCTAAAAATTGTCAAACAAACAGTATTAAAAACCGCCTAAAACTTCTTTAAACGGACTTAAAATTGTAAATTTGCGGCATGAAAGAAGAAATAGAAGTCTTAGAAATTATAGCACCACAGAAAGAGTATGATCATAACAGTATCACAGCTCTCGAAGGTCTGGAAGCGGTGCGTTTGCGCCCTGGTATGTATATCGGTTCAACGGATACGAAGGGTCTTCATCACTTAGTTTGGGAGGTTATTGACAACTCTATTGATGAGCATTTGGCGGGTTATTGCAATAATATTGAAATCATTATCCATAAAGACAATTCTATATCTGTACAAGATGATGGTCGCGGTATTCCAACGGGTATGCACGAAAAACTGCAAAAATCAGCTTTAGAAGTTGTTTTGACGGTGCTTCACGCAGGTGGTAAATTCGATAAAGGCAGCTATAAAGTGTCAGGTGGTTTGCACGGTGTGGGTGTCAGTTGTGTTAATGCGCTGTCGTCTTACCTTAGAGCCGAAATTCACCGTGAAGGCAAGGTGTTTGAACAAGAGTTTTCGCAAGGCATTCCTTTGGGAGATGTCAAAACGATTGGTGTTTCGGACAAAACGGGTACGAAAATTACTTTTAAGCCAGACGCAACGATTTTTGAGGAATTGGTTTATAAACACGAAACCTTAGGTCACCGTTTCCGTGAATTGGCGTATTTGAACAGTGGCTTACGCCTTCGTTTGATAGATGAACGTCAAGATGCTAAAAACGAGGACTATCCTATTGAAGAGTTCTATTCAGAAGAAGGTTTGAAGGGTTTTGTCAAATTCCTTGACGAAGCACGTGACCAAATCATCAGCGAACCGCTTTTTGTGAAAGGCAAAAAGGATGATGTTGAAGTAGAGATTTCGTTTACTTACAACACAGGCTATGCTGAAAACGTGTTTAGTTTCGTCAATAATATCACGACTCGTGAAGGCGGTACACACGTCAATGGTTTCCGTCGGGCTTTGGCTCGTGAGTTCAAAAACTACGGGGAGGACAATGGTTTATTTAAAAAGATAAAAGAAGCGGTGTCGGGTGATGACTTCCGCGAAGGTATGACGGCGGTTGTATCGGTCAAAGTGCCTGAACCACAGTTTAAGGGTCAAACCAAAGGTGAACTCGGCAACTCAGAAGTAACAGCTATTGTCAGTCAGATTTTGGGTGAATATCTCAAACATTGGCTTGAAGAAAATACGCCTGAAGCGAAAAAGATTGTTGATAAAGTTATCCTTTCGGCAACGGCACGTCACGCCGCACAACGCGCCCGTGAATTGGTGCAACGCAAAGGCTCATTGACGGGCGGTGGTTTACCTGGCAAATTGGCGGATTGCGCATCTAAAAATCCTGTTGATTCAGAAATTTTTCTTGTCGAGGGTGACTCGGCGGGTGGTACGGCGAAACAAGGACGTGACCGTAATATTCAAGCGATTTTACCGCTTCGTGGTAAGATTTTGAATGTTGAGAAAGCGCTTGAGCATAAAATTTATGAAAACGAGGAGATTAAGAACATGTTTACGGCGCTTGGTGTCCGTATCGCTGAAAATGCAGAGGGAGAGCGTTTTTTGAATATAGAAAAATTGCGCTACCACAAGGTAGTCATCATGTGTGATGCCGATGTTGACGGTAGCCACATTACGACTTTGATTTTGACGTTCTTTTTCCGTTATATGCGCCCACTTATTGAGAATGGGCATATATACGTCGCAGCACCACCGCTTTATAAAGTGCAGAAGGGCAAGCAATTCCGTTATTGTTGGAATGAAGAAGAACGTAAAGAAGCGGTGGGTCAATACGCCAAAGGTGAGCATGATGACTCAGTTAAAATCCAACGATACAAGGGTTTGGGTGAGATGAATGCGGATCAATTATGGGAAACAACAATGGACCCGGAGACGCGTATTTTGAAGCAAGTAACCATTGATGATGTCATCGAATCTGACCATATTTTCTCAATGCTTATGGGTGATGAAGTACCACCACGCCGTGCCTTTATCGAAGCCAATGCGAAGTATGCGAATGTAGATATTTGATATTGAAATATTTAGATATAAAATATAAAGGCGATAAGTTTCTGATGCAGACGCTTATCGCTTTTTGTTT
>JAYTUR010000863.1:0-4042 GCA_043744475.1 Saprospiraceae bacterium
TTCGCCGAGTTGAAAACGGCTATTTTCGAGGGATAACAGTTTTTCAAAATTCGTAACTGATTGATTTTGAATCTGTATTTGCGCTTGAATGTTTTCTAAATCACGAAAGGCTATTTGTAATTTGTTTTCCAATTCACGCTGTTTTTGCTCTTGAAATAGGCGAGTGTTTTCTATTTTCAAGTCTGCCATTTGCACATCGCCTCTTTCAGTTCTGAAAAGTGTTGAGGTACTGAATTGAATGCCCCATTTGTAATTGTCCGTAAAAACATTATTGAAAGCAAAACCGTTGCCTAAAAAATTGTAATTCAGATTGAGTTTCGGCTTTAACTTCTCTCTTTTCAGTTGTTTATCAATATTTAATTGTATTAATTTGAAATCATACCCCCTCAGTAAAGGATGTGTTTGGGCTATATTTTGAAGCAAAAACTGCTTTTGTTCCGCCAAAATAGGCGTTATACTGAGGGGGTCTATTTTTTTAAAAATTTGCGGTTTAAAGTTCTCAAAAGCTATTGAAGCATTTGGATTATCGCCCCACAAAAAATTATTGAGTTTCAAAGTCGCTTCTCTAAAATCCTGTTGTACGTCGTTGTATTGCATTTGGCGGTCTTGCACTTGCGTCCATGATTCTAAAGTGTCCATTGCCATACGGTCGCCTAAGTTGAATGCTTGTTTTATACCTTCAAAACGCTGTTCTGCAATGTTTAATGCTTGCTTAAAAATTACCCTTTGTTGATAATTAAACACCCATTTCCAATAAACTGTATGCGCATCGAGCGACAAATCATTGAGCAAGGCATCGCGTTCGACTCGATTTAAGCCTTGTGCTTGTTGTGATTTGTCTCGATTGGCACGCCTCTCATCAATCCTAAAACCTTGTAAAACGGGCAAAGAGACACCCAAAATAGCTTGCCCAACTGCCGGTAATTTATCGGCAGGATTGATAAAATTGCCTTCAGTTGTATTGTAAGCCACTTTGATTTCTAAGCCATATAACGAAGTTGGTACTTTGAGTCCATATTCTCCATAGCCAAAATATTGTTGACTTTTAAAAAACTTCTGCTCATAATCACCATAAGCCTTTGGGTCAAAACCACCTTTGGCGGACAAGACTTCAGCATCTGCCATACGGTTCAACAAAGCACTTCGTTTGGCAGTCGGATGATTTTGTTCTACCAATTTCAGAAAATCTGTTAAAGTTAAAGTGCTGTCTGAACGTTGAGCATTCAAGTTTAAACAAATGAAAACAAAGGGAATAAGCATTAAAACTGCCTTTATATGACGTTTAGGAAACTTTAAAAATTTCCTAAACGTAAGTACTAAAAATCTTAAATACATATACTGTTCTTTATTTTTTCTTCTTCTCTTCAACACCAAACTCCTGATAATATTCAGGTGGAAAGCCATTCAACTGCCGCCACAGTTCATACCAAACAGGCACATCTTTGAGCAATGTAAAACTTTGCGCACCACCGCCAGGACGCAAGGCTTCGGGCCATGCGGGTGCATCAGCATCGGGAGCAACCAATAAGCGAAATTTACCTTTGGCATTTGCGACATTATCAATAGCCACAATGCGTCCGCTATAAGTACCAAGAGAAGCATTGGGCCAGCCAGAAAAAACGAAAGCAGGCCAACCGTCAAAAATGAAACGCACCAGTTTACCTTTACTCACCAATGGCAAATCAATGGGCTCGACGAAAATTTCGACGGCTAAATTCATTTTTTCGGGGACAATACTGACAATAGCATCACCTTCTTTGACTGTTTCGCCGATGCCCATCGTGCGTGCTTGCGTGATGTAACAGTCTTGTGGAGCAAGGATATAGTAAAATTTTGAACGTGCTTCGTAGTTGGAATACTGATTTTTCAATTTACTAACATTGGCTTCGGCTTCCAAACCGTCTGAAATCGTGCTAAAACGCTCACTTTCTGTTTTGGCAATTTTGCCACGATATTCGCTCTCTACCCCACTCAGTTGAAAGTTCAAGTTGTCAAACTCTTGAACGGTTTGGGCGTATTCGTTTTGAGCTTCAATCTGTTTGGCTTGTGTTTGTTGCACTTTCAAACGCTTGTTTTCAATGTCGGTCAATGATTTTAAGCCTTGTTTGTAGAGTTCTTCGGTACGAGCGACTTGAATTTTTTCATTTTCAAAATCCTTTTCAGCTGCAATCATTTTATTGCGATTGGCTTCAATTTTGAGCTTATTTTGCTCAATTTTGTTGCGCAATTGGTCTTTTTTGAAGCGCAACTCTTGCTGCATTTGAACGATTTGTTGTTGCAAAGCATTGGCTTTTGAGCCATAACTCAATACAGAATTGGATTTTGCATCTACTTGTTCTTGTGTACGTGGCAGGAGTTGCGGGTCAAAATAATCGGTTTTTGTTTCTGTAATTTTGACAATAGTATCGCCTTTTTTTACCAATTGCCCTTCACGAACATACCATTTTTCAATTTGCCCAGCAATAACAGTATTGATGGTTTGAGGACGTTGCTCAGGCGACAGTGTCGTCACAACGCCTTTGGCACGTATGTTTTGCGTCCAAGGCATAAATAATAAAAAGATATTGATAATCAGCAAGGCAAATATCCAACGCCGAAACAATACGTGACCGCGTATCAGATGCGTTTTTTCAAACGCCTTGTATTTTGATTCATCAATACTGACTTGATTTTCAGATATATTGAGCATGGCTATTTGAATTAGGAATTAGGATATAAGAATTTCGATATTTCATACTGAGGGGGTTGATTTTAACTTTCCCAATACTTTTTAAATATATTATTGAAATGAATAGACTTTTGAATTTGTTCAAAATTGCCCTCTTCAATGATTTGACCGTCTTTCATTAAAATAATTCGGTCACAACGAGACGCTAAAATTGGGTCGTTCGTGACCGCAACAAGTGTCCAGTTATTAGATTTTTCAGTCAATAAATCTGCAATACGAATGCGGTCGGCGTATTCTAAATTTGCCATAAGTTCCTCAATAGCAAGGAGTTGTGGATTATTTAAGATGCTTCTTGATAAAATTATTTTTGAAATAATGCTACGTGGTAAGGTCTTTCCAGCAGGCAATAAATTGGTATCGAAGCCTTGCGGTAAGCTACTGATAAAACCCATGAGTCCCACAGCTTCACAAATATTCACAATATCGTCAAAGCGTATATTTGTATAGCCCAGTCCAATATTTTCCTTGATTGTGCCTTTAAAAATATCCTCCTGTGCTGAATAATCGCCAATAGCATGTCTAAGAGAAGTTTGGTTGAAATTCTTACGAGGCACACCATTATAAAGGACTGCGCCGTTGAAGTCGGATAAAAAACAGGAAATTATCTGAATCAAAGTCGTTTTTCCAGAACCATTATAGCCTGCAATACATAACTTTTCGCTCGAGGCGACACTTAAATTGATACCCCTCAGTACAGGTTTAGATGCGTCGCCAAAATGATAGTTTAGGTCTTTTATATCTAACGTTATGCCTTGTCCTGTGTTCATTTCAGCGAAATCTACACCCTCCTCGCTTTCTATAGGTAAGTCAGTGACGGCTCCGATTTTTTCTACTGCTGTCAAGACATCATAAACCGTATCCATCGTCACAATCATTTTTTCTGACGAACTCAATATCATAATAATGATGATTTCTGCCGCTACAAATTGCCCGACATTGATTTGATTGTTGATGACTAACCAACCACCCAACGACAATAACGCAAAGGTGATAAGGGTTTTAAAACCGACGATACTACTGTACTGAATGAGCAAAATGCGAAAATGACTGCGTTTGGCATCTAAATAATTACTGACATAATCATCGGTTTTACTGAGGGGTAGGTCTGACGTTCCTGCCAGCTTGAAAGTTTGAAGCGTCCGAGCGATTTCTTCAAGCCAATATGCCACATTGTACTTGTATTTCGATTCTTGTAGGCTTGTAGTAAGTCCTGTTGGACCTGTAAAACGAAATATCAGTATTAATAAAATTAATAATAAAAGCCCGAAAAAGATAAACAATGGGTGATAAAAAGAGAGGAGTAAAAGTCCAAAA
>JAYTUR010000864.1:0-4037 GCA_043744475.1 Saprospiraceae bacterium
GCCCGTTGAAGTCTCATTTTTATCGCATTGCCTTGTGCCGACGAGGTTTTGTGCATGTTGACTGTGGTTTGGAGACTTTTATGCACCAACGCAATACCATCCATTTCAATTTTCCATCTCAAGTGTTCTCGCTTTACAATAAAAGCGAAGCCATGTTCGCTTATTACATTCTGTTCAGTGAACAGTTTATTGAAAACCTATTGCCGTTGCACATTATTCAAAAGCAATTTCCTTTTTTGGATTATAGTGGCATTCCTTTTTTTCAATTAACAGAGAACGAAGCCAGCGAAATAGAAGATTTGTTTTTTAAAATTGACAATGAAATCAAACAAAATAGAGCTGCCTTGAAGCAGTCTATTCAATTGTATATCAATCTGATACTCATCGCCGCCAATCGAAGTTATTTGCGACAGAACTTAGCAACAAAGCTCGATGTAACCAAAGACAGTACGCTGTTAGTACGCTATAAGAAATTGGTATCGCAGCATTTTATCACCAAACGTCAAGTAGCGGAGTATGCCGATTTATTAGCCATTGCGCCCAACCATCTGAATAAAACGATAAAAGAACAAACGGGCAAAACTGCCAGTGATTTTATCAACGACATGTTGTTTATGGAAGCCAAAGCGCTTTTGAAACACACGGAACTCACCATTTCTGAAATCGCTTACCAGTTAGACTTTACCGATCCATCACATTTTAATAAGTTTTTTAAGAAACTTGGCATCTCAACACCCTTGAATTACCGCAATCAAGTCTAAACTTACCATACAAAGCATAAATGCTACCATGATACAGATGTTGAATGGGGTCACCTTTGCACCAAAATTTTAAATAATCAAACATAATTTGAAAATGATGGTACAAAAAAAAACATTCAGCTTCTTTTTGGTGATATTATGGACAACTTTTGCTTTCGCACAACACGGCGTTGGCACTAAAGGTAAGGTACTTTTGATTGCATCGAACCCCTCAGTAAGTAAGCAGACGGGATGGCCTATTGGCGTTTGGGCAGCAGAGGTTGTTCATCCTTATTGGGAGTTTAGCAACGCAGGTTATTCGGTTGACATTGCCAGTCCAGAGGGCGGCGAAGTCAAATTTGATGGTTTTAGCGACCCCGAAGACGACAGCAAATACGCGGCTTGGGATTTACTCTCACTCGGCTTTAAAAAAGATGCTTCTAAGATGGCTCTTTTGAAAAATACCCTTAAACTCTCAGACATTAATCCAAAAGACTACAAAGCGCTTTTGGTTTGTGGTGGTCAAGGACCCATGTACACATTTATTGACAATACCGCATTGCACCAATTCTTTGTAGATTTTTATCAAACTGGTAAACCAACGGCAGCAATTTGTCACGGTACCGCCATTCTCTTGAAAACCAAATTGCCAAATGGTAAATATTTAGTCGAAGGAAAACAATGGACGGGCTTTGCCAACAGTGAAGAAAACTACGCAGACGCTTACGTGGGACAAAAGATTCAACCTTTTAGGATTGAAGACGAAGCCCGAAAAATCCCCAATTCCCGTTTCAAAGTCGCACCTATGTTTGAGGCATTTGCGGTTCAAGATGGCAACTTGATTACTGGTCAGCAACAAAACAGTGGTGCAGAGGCGGCTAAGTTGGTTATTGCACAATTAGAAAAAGACAAAGCCCGATACCCCACTTACGTCCTCGTGCACGGGGCTTGGGCTGATGAAAGCGCGTGGGGTTTTGTCAGAAATGACTTAGCTAAAAATGCCAATGTTGTTGTCGTCAATTTACCCGCTCATGGCGCTGACAATACCTGGGGTAACAACGTTTCGCTCAATGATTATACTAAAACGGTAGCAGAGGCTATCAACAAACAGTCAGGAAAGGTCATTTTAGTAGGACACAGTATGGCAGGTATTGTTGTTTCGCAAGTCGCTGAAAATATGCCCAATAAAATTGACAAACTCATCTATGTGTCAGCCTATTTGCCTAAAAATGGCGAGGACTTGTTGAGTTTATCTAAAAAAGATGCCCAAAGTAAGGTCGGTAGCGCCTTAGAATTTGCTGCTGATTACAAAACAGCAAGTATCAAGAAGGACATGATAGCCCCCTCAGTATGCGCCGACTGTCCGCAGTACATGAAAGACGTATTGGTCAAATATCATCGTGCAGAACCTGCTAAACCACTTGGCGAAAAGGTGGTTTTGACCAGCAAATTCGCAGCCATTCCTAAATACTACATCCATACCACTAATGATATGGCGGTTGGTTATGACTTACAAAAGATGATGGTCAAAAATAATGGTACGATTAAGAAAACTTTTGCAATGAATACGTCGCATTTGCCTTTTGTCGTGCAACCACAAGCGTTTTTAGAGATTATTACAAGCATTAAATAACATGAAAAGACTGTTTTGGGCAATAGGTTTAGGCTTCCTTTGTGTGAAGCCTGCCTTTGCACAGATTAATGAAAGCGATACGGCTAAATTTCAGGTGCGTGCCAGCGTCAACGGCAATTATCAGAAAGGGAATGTCGATATTCTCGTCATCCGCAGTCGCTTGGATGTCTTATTTGCCCCTCAAAAAGAGTGGGTGTTTAAGTCGCAAAACAATAGTTTGTATCAAGCCTTTTACAATAAGAAAGCCGACAACGATGTGTTCAGCAGAAATTATATTTATTTCAGACCCAACCGCAAAGTTTATCCTTTTGCCATCGGTTATATATCTACAAACTTTCGTCGCAAGATTGATAAACGCTATTTTGTCGGCTTGGGTGGCACTGTTCGTTTAATCAATAGCAAAAACAATGCGATCAAAGCCTCTTTAAGTACCGTTTACGAGCAAACATCTTTTACGGAATCGGTATTTAACGACAATTATTACAATGGCAATAACAAAATCAGTCTTTGGCGCGGCACCGCTTACATCAGTGGCGCACATGCACTCTTTGGGCAACGCTTTCGGCTCTATTACGATGCGTATTGGCAGCCTGCCTTGAGTAGTGACAACAAAAACAATTATCGCACACAGTTCGACATCGGTTTTGATGTGCCGATTTGGAAAGGTTTATCTTTAAATGCTCTTTATACCTTTACGCATGAGCAAGTGGTCGTTCAAAAGATTCAAAATGACGATAAAATATTAGCTTTCGGCTTATCATACAGTCTAAAAGTCAACCATTAATTGAGTTGAGTGCGTAAATTCGTGCTTCAATCGAACACTCACATAAAAAATCATAAAAAATGAAGATAGCCATTATTGGAACAGGAAATGTCGGCGGTGCTTTAGCCAAAACCCTTGCCGATGCGCAACACAACGTCTTTTTAGGGGTTAGAGATACCGCCAATTTTAAAGGTAAAGAACTGTTGAATCATGCGCCCAATATTACCGCAAGCACCATCGCCGATGCCGTTCAACAAGCGGAGGTCATTATTCTGTCCGTGCCTGCCCAATTTGCGGATGTTACAGCCCAATCGCTCGGTAATGTCTCTGGAAAAATCATTATTGATACCATGAATGGCGTTTTCATGCGTCCCGCAGGCTTCACAAATACGGCTGATGCCATTTTAGCGAACTGCAATACCAGGGATGTCGTCAAATGTTTCAATACAACAGGTTTCGAGAACTTGCTCAGTCCCACTTATCACGGACAAGGCATTGATATGTTTACAGCAGGCAGCAGCGAAAAAGGTATTGCCATTGCCACACAATTAGCCAAAGACATTGGCTTTGAAAACGTGTATCATTTCGGTGGCAATGACAAGTTTAACCTTATTGAACAAATGGCAATGTGTTGGATAAACCTTGCCATCATTCAAAAACAAGGTCGAAACATGGCGTTTAAAGTTATTTGGCGATAGTGACGATAAGGTAAGTCACATCTTATCAACCTTTTTATCATTTCATACGTCCAATCGCAAAAGCGTTTTATCTTTATCACAAAAAAAGACTTATGAAAATCAAATTACTGCTATCATTCACCTTGTTTTGCTTAACGATAAACCTCTTGGCTCAGCCAAAAAACAAATACGGCTACCCCCTCAGTATCATCAGCGATTTGAGT
>JAYTUR010000865.1:0-1024 GCA_043744475.1 Saprospiraceae bacterium
CCGAAATGCAAAATCCAACCATTGTTGTAATCACTGATAGAAATGATTTGGACGAACAGTTGTTTGACACTTTTGCTGCATCAAAACAATTGCTGCGACAAGAACCAGTGCAGGCACAAGACAGGGAACATTTGAAAGAGTTGCTGAAAGTTGCAAGCGGTGGAATTGTATTTACAACGATTCAAAAATTTTTACCCGAAGGAAATAAATCGGAATACGACCAGTTAAGCGACAGAAAAAATGTTGTGGTAATTGCTGATGAGGCACACCGAACACAATATGGTTTTGAAGCAAAATTTATTGATGTCAAAAATTCCGAAACAAAAGAAGTAATCGGAAAACGAATTGCTTTTGGTTTTGCAAAATACATGAGAGATGCTTTGCCTTCGGCTACATACATAGGTTTTACAGGCACACCCATTGAAGGCACTGATGTAAACACACCGCAAGTATTCGGGCAGTATGTAGATGTGTATGATATTTCACAAGCAGTTGCAGACGGTTCAACCGTAAAAATTTATTACGAAAGCAGATTAGCAAAAGTAAATCTTGACGAAGACGGCAAACGATTGATTGAGGAGTTTGATAAGGAGTTAGAACAAGACGAAGAAATTACAGAGAAGCAAAAAGCAAAAGCCAAGTGGACAAAGTTGGAAGCCATTGTAGGCAACCAGGACAGAATAAAAAATTTGGCAAAAGATATTGTTACGCATTTTGAAAAACGCCAAACAGTTTTTGAAGGCAAAGCAATGATTGTGGCAATGAGCAGAAGAATTGCAGCCAACATTTACAGAGAGATAATTGCATTGCGACCAGAGTGGCACGATGACGATTTATCCAAAGGTGCAATCAAAGTGGTGATGACAACCAAGAGTGATGATGGACCGGAAATTTCAAAACATCATACATCAAAACAACAGCGAAGAAATTTATCGGACAGAATGAAAGACCCAACCGACCCGTTGAAGTTGGTTATAGTTCGTGATATGTGGCTTACAGGTTTTGATGCTCCTTGTTTGCATAC
>JAYTUR010000866.1:0-4027 GCA_043744475.1 Saprospiraceae bacterium
AAGGTGCTGACCCACTCCGTAAGTTCGCTTTCAAAAACACAGGTACTGAACCACTTGTCATCAAAAATGCACGAGGCAGCTGTGGCTGTACTGTACCAAAATGGCCTAATGAAGCAATTGGTGTAGGCAAAACAGGCGTGATTGAGGTCAAATATGATACAAATCGGCCTGGACCATTTAGCAAGGCTGTTTATGTCGAAACGAATGAATCAAATCCGCAACACACTTTGACAATTAAAGGCACAGTTGTTGAAAAGAAAAACGACTCAGTTGGTGCAAACAGCTCTGGCAGCAAACGATAATCCAAACTTAAAACAATTATTTTTTGTTAAAAACCTGAAAGTCAAGCAATTAAATCTTATTTTTATCTTAAATAATAAAATTTCAGCTTTGAATAACACTTTTTTAACAGCTTATTAACAGTCAAATTCTCAAAGGATTTGTAGCTTTGAATCAAAATTAATTTTTATAAAATTTTTTTCAATTTAACAATAAAAATCTCTTTCAAAATGAAGAAATTCCTTGCAACATTATCAATGGTCGCTCTTTTATTTGCTTCTGCTTCAGCACAAACAGCGACAACAACAGGAAAAACGGTTTCTGGACCGGTTATGACTTTCGAAAAAATTGATATGGACTACGGTACAATCGCACAAGGTGCTGACCCACTCCGTAAGTTCGCTTTCAAAAACACAGGTACTGAACCACTTGTCATCAAAAATGCACGTGGTAGCTGCGGTTGCACAGTGCCTAATTATAAAAAAGAGCCAGTTATGCCCGGTGAAACAAGCGAAGTCGAAGTTCGCTATGACACACAACGCGTAGGTCCTTTCACTAAAACTGTAACAATCGAAACAAATGAAGGTGACCAACCTCGCATTTTGACGATTCACGGAACTGTGAATGAGAAACCTGCTGAACCAAGTGTGCCTGCTAACGCGCCAAGCCTTTTAAGCACCCCTAAGCAGTAAATTGTAATTTCCCTTTGAACAAGTCTGAACATCTTTTAAGCCGCATTTCGAGAATACGAAATGCGGCAATTTTTTTTAGTAACGTGAGTTCGGAAATATTACTGTTGTATGACGCGCCCAATTGTGTAAAGGCGATAGGAAGGTTCAAAGTAGGGTGAGTTTTTATATACAAAATCCAATTGTGCGCTGGCATCCGCAGCAAATTTGGGGTCAGATTGGCGCTTTTCATCCAACTTTTGGCGTAAAATGGGATTTTTCTTCAAATAATCGGCAGCAAGGTCTTCAAAAACATAATCTGAATACCCTTCTTTTTGATTCAAAATACCATCAAAAAAGTTCCATGCAAAATAGCTGTCCACGCCTTGTGGCTCAAGTGTTTCGACGATATAACGGTTGGCTTTTTGATTCATATCAATCCAAAAATCACCTTTATGGTAAGTCACTTTTTTCTTTTCAATACCCAATTCGATATTGCTGTTGGGATGATGCCCTTCGTAAGGATTGGGTGAACTTCTAAAATTATTGATACGATACAACTCCACTTCAACCGTTGTGTCAGCAGTCAAATGACGCATCACTACCCCATTCCATTTCAAGCGTTCAATAACCTTTTGATAGGCTTGTGGAACAATATAAGCCGTCGGTTTTTGAACGGATACTGAGGGGGTAAAAAAATCGAAATACGGAATCGTTTTTTCGAAAGGTGCATTGCGGTCATACCAAAGACGTGACAAACTTGACACTTCGCTGACTTTATATTTAGCTTCATAACCTTTGAATACCAATGATTTACGCTGTGACGTATCGAGCTTCCATTGCAATTCAAAAGTCTTTTTTTCTGTTTTGTAAAAATCAATAGCTGCTTTTTTAGCGTTTAAAATTTTCGTTTTATCATCATAACAAATTTTAAAAATAGCTTTTGAAAACGCTAATGTTCCACGCACCCTTGCAGGGAAAGGTTTTAACATGTGCGTCTCAGGCATAAAACCTAAGGCGTGATGCAAAGCCGCATAACCCGTTGAATAACGCGGTGCATCCATAAAGCCTGTAATACCATTGTCAGGAAGTCCTTCAAAACTGACGTAGGGTGTCATTTCAAAACCTGCCGTTTTCATAGCTGCATATAATTGTGGCAGCAGTGCTTTTTGTTGATAATCATCGAGTTGTGGCGCAAGTTTAGAGTGTTGCGTTGCAATGCACGTCATCGTATATTGATAGTCTGCGCCATTCGATGTATGGTTATCAATAAAAACTTCGGGTTGCCATTTCGTGAAAACTTGATTGAAAGCAGCTGCATTGCGGGTATCACATTTTACAAAATCTCTGTTCAAATCTAAATTTTGTGCATTACCTCGAAAGCCATATTCGGCAGGTCCATTTTGATTAGCTCTACTCGTTGCACTGCGATTTAAAACACCATCAACATTGTAAAAAGGGATGACAACAACTGTAATATGCTTCAAAAAAGCCTCATTCTTAGTGTTTATCAACAAATCACGCACAAACAGCATGGTCGCATCAACGCCTTCTGGCTCGCCTGGATGAATGGCATTATTGATAAAAAGAACGAGTTTACCAGTCTTTCGCACAGACTCAGGCGTGAATGTTTGTCCTGCACTGATAACAGCTATATATAAAGGTGCACCACCGTCGCTTGACCCAAATGTTGAGAGTTGAATTTTAGAAGGAAATGACTGCGCTAATTTTTGATAATAACGTATCCCCTCAGTATATGAAGCGGTATGTGACGAATCCTTTTCAAAAGGCGTTACCCATTGGGTAGGAACTTTTTGACCTAAAATACAAAGCGGCGTTATTAAAATACTTAAAGTGACAAAAAAGGAGAATAAGTTTTTCATGTTAAATACAAATTAAGTCACCGCTTTTGCGGGCTAAAAGTGAGTAAAAGTTTTTTCGTTTCGTTAAAAAGTCGCATCTTTGCGGGCGTTTTTAAAAAGAAAATCACAAAACACTATTTTACAAGCGAAAATGTGTTTTTCCTACAAAAAAGCCTAAAAAATTTTATTGGCATTGAATTAATCTGAATGAGTAGTGAGTTAATAATTTTTTTGGCAAAATTTTTGACATTAAAATTTATTAAAATTTATCAAAATTCAAAATATCATTTCCATGCCCCTTTATTCTTAACACGCCTCAGTAACAGTGACTCTTTTACATCATTTAGTCTTTATAAAGCTTATTGGAAAAAGCCCATTTATACTGAGAGGGGTCATTTGAAAAATATTTTGCGTCAAAGGACGCATTTTTCAGACAACTTAATTGACATTTTTTACGCCTTTTCTAATAAAAAAGAAACGGTGTTTGTATTCGATAAAAATTTTATAATAGCATAATTTAATAAAAATCATGGCAAATAGAGATTTAAAATACACGAGGAACATCGGTATCGCTGCGCACATTGACGCGGGCAAAACGACTACAACCGAGCGTATCCTCTACTATACGGGTATGTCTCACCGGATTGGTGAGGTGCATGACGGTGCAGCGACGATGGACCACATGGCACAAGAACAAGAGCGTGGTATCACGATTACTTCTGCTGCAACTAAAACAAAGTGGTTTTGGAAAGGCGAAGAATTTCCGATGAACATCATTGACACACCCGGTCACGTTGACTTTACGGTTGAGGTGAATCGTTCACTTCGCGTTTTGGACGGCTTGGTATTCTTGTTTTCAGCGGTTGACGGTGTTGAGCCACAATCTGAAACAAACTGGCGTTTGGCTGACGGTTACCGCGTACCGCGTATTGCTTTCGTCAATAAAATGGACCGTGCAGGTGCTGACTTCTTCTCTGTTGTGAAAGATATGAAAGCAAAGTTGGGTTCTAACGCGATTCCACTCCAAGTACCTATTGGCAATGAAGAAAAATTCCAAGGTGTTGTTGACATCGTAACAAACCAAGCGATTGTTTGGAACGAGCATGACCAAGGTATGACCTTCAATGTTGTGCCAATTCCTGAAGATTTGAAAGAAATCGTTGCAGAAACACGTGCATTCCTTATCGAAGAAGTCGCAACTTATGACGACAAATTGAT
>JAYTUR010000867.1:0-15889 GCA_043744475.1 Saprospiraceae bacterium
ATCTCCTTTTCACGTTCGGTTAAGGCTTTGTCGTAAGCATTCGCAGCGTCTTGCGTGGGTTTTTTAAACGACTCGATGACTTTTCGCGCAATACCTGCACTCATCGGCGAGCCACCGTTATAGAGTTCAATGATGGCATCTAAAATACGCGTATAGCCTGAATCTTTGAGCATATAGCCACTTGCGCCCGCTTCTAAGGCTTTGAAGATTTTATTTTCGTCTTCCAAAACCGTGAGCATCATAAACAAGATTTTGGGATATTCGGCTTTGATAGCTGCCATTGCGTCAATACCCGTCAGTATGCCGAGCAGATTGATGTCTGTTAAGACCACATCAGGTCGTTCAAACGGTAGCTTTTTTATCGCTTCTTCGGCTCTCGTGAAGGTGGCGACGTAGAAAAAGCGGCTGTCTTCTTCTAATAGGACTTTCAATATCCCACTAAATTCGGGACGGTCTTCGATGATAGCGACGCGGATAGGTTTCATAGTAGTGGTGATTGATGAATGGTAAATAAAACACAAAGTAAAGCATATTTTAAGATGGATACTATCCCGAAAATGTGGGATATAAAACGGAAATGAGTTAATAAATTCGCCCTTTTGGGTGATTTTATACTGAGGGGGGGCGGTGTAACTTTGTATTTATAAAAAACAACCCTGTGATTCAGCTCATCGGGCTTCTATTTCACAAACATCTTTTTCTTAACAATTTTAAACTCTTCCAAATGAGAAAGTCAATTCTCTTGGCTTGCCTCTCTACGGCAATAGCCATCGCTGTGTTCAGTTGTTCAAAAGACAAATCTGTACTTACGACAACCACCAATCTAGGACCTGTTGATGTGCAGCAAGTTCGGCAAGACATCCAAAAAGCATTATTGGAAATCCAAAAAGTGCAAGGCGTTGATATGCAAGTGGAAACCCGCATGGCAGCACAATTCATCGTCGTGCCCGCAGGTTCAAACAATGTCCTTATTCAAGCCTTGCAAGATGCGGGCGAAGGAGGCATTGTCTATTTGCGTTCTGGTTTGCACACTGAAATGGCGGGCATTGTCATCAGTAAGCGCGTCATTTTGATTGGCGAAAATGGGGCGGTTTTGAAAATCAAATCTGTTGCCAGTCAGATGAACCTTTCAAATGGTGTAACGCAGATTAACCCCGCAATTCATGTTTTAAATGCACCTCAAACTGCGATTCAAAACGTCGAAATCCAGCCAACAGACACCGATGGTAGTACGGCAATTTTGTACGAGAACTCCCCCCTCAGTGCGACGATGTATTGCACGATGAAACAGTTTATGTTTTCTGTCATAGTTGAAAAGTCTAATCAAATGACTATCATGGGGAATAAAATGACGGGTTCAACAACATGGCAGACCAATCCCGGACCCCAAATTGGTGTTTTAATCATCAACGGCAAAAGCGCTTGGATTGCAAACAATGAAGCCGAATCTTCGGTGATTGGTATTTTTATGGGCGACCAATATGGGAGTTGTGTTCAAAACAATACGCACAACAATGTCATTGGCATCAACTTATGCCACATTGCACCTAATTCTTTAAAGATGCCTGACGGACGACTGACGGGTGCAGAAGTTGCCACCAATGCTTGGAAAGTTAGGAACAATCAATCAAACAATAACATAAGTCTCGGTTATGGCATTATTGACGGTTCTAATGACAACACACTCGAAGGCAATACGGCAACAGGAAATGGGGATTATGACTATGAGTTGGCAGGTTTTACACGCCGTTTGGGTTTCCCGATGCCACCGTCTTTCAATAATAAAGTAACCGCTTCAGCAGGTCAAAAAGTTAAAGATTGTGGTAATAACAACTTGGTTTCAGGTGGAACGATGTCTTCCGACCCTTGTATTGACACTTATCCAAACGATGTTGCGACAAAATGGACGCGCCTACAAATGGAAGTGGCAAGGACAACGGCGGGTTATTCGCCGGGTGTGACATCGCGTAGTTACGGTTATTCGGGCTTGACATTGTATGAATCCATCGTTTCGGGAGTATCGAATTATCAATCTGTGGCAACACAATTTGGCGCACCGAATCCTGCTGCAATTTATGATGCAAGCAAGACATATTATTTGCCAGCGAGTGCCAATGCGGCTATGGCTACTTTTATGCGGAATTTTTTCCCGACCACTTCGGCAGCCAATAAATTCTCGATTGATTCGCTTGAAGCCAGTTTCAACACGCAGTTTCAAGGTCAAGCGACGGCTGATGAATTGGCTCGGTCAATAGATTTAGGACGCAAAGTATCCGCTAATCTTTTTGAATGGTCGAAAACAGATGGTCTCCACGAAGCCTATTTGAACTTGCCGTCGGGTTATGTGCCGCCTGTTGGTCCTGGTTTGTGGCAACCAACACCGCCTGCTTTTGCTGCTGCTGCTTTACCTTTTGCTGGCAATGACCGATCATTTCTAAAAGATGTTGCTGCCACATTGCAAATACCAGCCCCACCAGCTTATTCAGAAAACTCTCAATCACCGTTTTATAAAATGGTCGAAGAAGTGTATAATACTTCTCTATCATTGACACCCGCAGACAGTGTGACCGTAAAATTTTGGGGAGACCTGCCGGGACTCTACAACGCAGGCAACCATTTTGCAAGTGTGGTCACTCAATTGATTGAAAATGAACGTTTTCCTCTTTTTCAAGCGTCAACGACTTATGCGAAACATGGTATTGCTTTAAACGATGCCATTTGTGTGGTTTTCAAAACAAAATACACCTATAATCTGGTGCGGCCGATTACGTATATTCGGACAGTTATGGGGCATCCCACTTGGAATACGGTTATTGCTACACCACCCCATCCTGAATATTCGTCAGCACATGCTGTGACGATGAAAGCGACAGCAGTTGTCCTCGAAAGTATATTTGGCTCAAATTATACTTTTACTGACAATACCTATCGTACGCTTTATGGTCCGCGGACTTACACTTCTTTCAGTCAATATGCAGAAGAAGGTGCAAGGTCAAGAGTTTTGGGAGGCATTCACTATCAATTATCGGCAGATGTTGGTTTGCAACAAGGTAAAAAACTAGGTGACTTGGTCAATGCCATAAAGTTTAGAAAATGAGTTTTATACTGAGGGGGTGTTGGTAATTTGTTATTGGTTTTCTGCGACCAATTTACCAATAACCAACGCTCCTATTTTCTCAATTTTAAAAAACCAAATGGAGCAGTAACTCCTTCGAAAATTATCTTTTGGAAGGAGTTTGATTCTCTATCATTCAAACTGAGAGCTTTTTCAAATGTCCGTTCCGCTGTTACATGCGGAACGGATTTTTCTACAAAACACTTATATACCTGATTCTATGAATAAAATGTGAGCATAAGGACTTTTTAAGTTATTTTTGTCTTTAAACTTAAAACCCTGTTCTGCAAATGCGGGATAGAAAACACAAACAGATGGATGATATTCCGCCTTTTTGGGGATTTTATGCTGATAGGGGTAGTGTATTTTTGCTGGTATTAAAAACAAACCCTATAAATCAGTTCATGTAATACTATTAACAAATTTTTATTTTTCAACAATTTTAAACTCTTCCAAATGAGAAAGTATATTTTCTATCCATGCCTTCTTCTGGCAATCAGCTTCACGGTATTTAGTTGTATAAAAGACGACACGAATATTGAAAAAATTAAGCAAGACGTTCAAAATGCCTTGCTACAAATCCAGACCGTTCAAGGTGTGGATATGAACATCAAAGCATATATCGCACGGAAACCGACCGTCGTTCCCGCGGGTTCAAACAATGCACTCGTTCAAGCCTTAAAAGATGCTGGTGACGACGGTATCGTGTATTTGCGCTCTGGCTTACACACCGAAACTGCACCTATTGACATCACGAAGCGCGTCATTATTCTCGGCGAAGATGGAGCAATTTTGAAAATTAAATCCGAAGTCGGCTTTGCAAAGGCGGGTGTTACCCCTCTTAATGCAGCTATTCATGTTTTGAATGCACCTAAAACAATTATTCAGAATGTCGAAATCTACCCAGTAGATACTAATGGCGGTACTGCTGTTTTGTTTGAAAACTCAGACTTGAGTGCTGTGCTGTCTTGCACTTTCAAACAGTTTCAGTTATCTGTTGTGCTGGAGCAATCGAACCAGATATGTATCATAGACAATAAAATTAACGGCTCAACCTTGTGGCAATCGCTCAACGACCCGACCTTATTTGGAGGTATTTTTGTCATAAATGGCAAAAATTCATGGATTTCTGGTAATGATGTAGCAAATGCTTTCATGGGTATTTTTGTAAGCGACAAATCTGGTAGCGTGATACGAAACAAGGTGCGTAAGGGGCATGGTGGCTATGTTCTTTGTAGTGTCCATCCCAATACCATTAAATTGCCAACGGGCGGATTAACCGGTTCACGCACAGCCTCCAGTAATTGGGTAATTAGAAACAATGAATCTTACGACAACCTAACAACTGGTTATCTTATTATTGACAATGCTAATAATAATATCCTTGAAGGCAATACATCAACAGGTAATCCGCTTGACTACGAAATGGCAGGTGATACCCGCCGAATTGGAGGTGTATTAGCACTTGCTACTTACAACAATATTTTGACTGCAGATGTGACCCAAACTGTCAAAAACTGTGGCAATAATAACACCGTTGTGGGAGGGATTTTAGTGGATTTGAGAGCAAGCCCTTGCAATTAAGATTTTTAAGCTGTTGTTGCCTTTACACTTAAAATCAATTGAAATGAAATACTTATTTGCTCTCTTATTGTTTTTACCATCTGCCCTTATTGCTCAAGAAAGCGATATCTTCACAATTGATAGCTTGCCTACTGAGGGGGTACTGTTGGATTATGGTTGGAAATGGCACGCAGGTGATAACCCCGAATGGGCAAAAGCAGACTTTGTTGACAAAGACTGGGCAAGTATCAATCCGACACTCCTTTTTCAAGAAATCCCACAGGTGCAAGAAGCTGGAATAAGTTGGTTTCGCTTGGAAATTGACGTGGATTCGTCATTGGTGAATGTACCTTTACTCAATGCCTTAGACTTAACAGGTGCTGTCGAAATCTACTTGAATGGACAATTATTACAACAGATTGGCATTGTTAGCAAAGATCCCTCAGTAGAAAAAGCTTATAAAACGGCTTTTTCAAGGGCAGCAAATTTTATTTTTCCACAAAAAGGAAAAAATGTCCTCGCTATTCGCTATTCGTTTACCCGTTCAAATATTTTTTTCCCAGCGTATCAATGGACAAGATGGGCACCCATTTATTGTACCATTCGACCATTGGAAGGATTTATTCCCATGCAATTTGCAGATTTTGATGATCAAATCATGAACAGTATCCCTTGGTTGGGGCTCTTTTTGGCATTAACGATTATTCATTTTGCGTTTAATTTTTTTTTACCAGCTCAAAAGCACAATTTATTATTTGGCTTGGGTATTTTGTGCTATACAGGTTATATCTGGCTAAAATATTTGCTATTAAGCGATATGACTGTTTCAGTTGCGACGCTCTTAGTATTGATTTGGCAGCCTTTAGCCTACGTTTTTCAGCTATTCCTTATCGCTGGTGCTTATAGCTACCTCAAAAAGCCTATAAAAAAACAATATTGGCTTCTACCTTTTGGGTATATACTGCTTTTTGCGTGTCAATTTCTGAATTCGTCATGGGCTATGCCCTTGTACCTCTGTTTATTTCCTATTACCACACTGTATTATGTCCTTGTTATCCGAAAATCTATCCAAGAAGGACGCGCAGATGTCAAAATACTTTACTATACGGGATTAATCGCCTTGTTTGCTGATACTATTTTTACCATACTACAACTCAATCTTTTCAATTGGGATATTTTTGGTAACACCTGGTTGTTTTCTCTTTATAAACTGTCATTCAATATTTTCCGATTGAGCTTGCCAATGGGCGTTTTGTTGCCTTTGGCGCGTGATTTTGCTTCGACAAATCTTTTATTAGTCAATAAATCAAAAGAAGTCCTACAACTCTCCACCGAAAAGCACCGCATCGCCACCGATATGCACGACGACATCGGCTCCGACCTCTCCGCCCTCAATATGAGAGCCGAAAGAATTCGTCAAAAAGTAACGGGTGATAAAAAAACGATGTTAGAACTTGACAACCTCGTAGAATCTTCCCGAGACATTGCCAAAAAAGTCCGTGAAGTGATATGGACAATCAATGCCCGACACGATACCTTGTCGAGCATCGTCCACTATTTCGATTTATATGCGGAAGACTTTTTTGAGCCGACAGACATCGTTGTTCGCACGGCTATACCTTCCAATATACCCGACGTGGTTATCAATGGTGAAAGTCGCAAAGTGCTGTTTATGTGTTTTAAAGAAACGCTGAATAATGTGATAAAACACGCGAAGGCAAGCGAGTTAAAAATTGCCTTTACAACAGAAAACCACCTTTTGACGATTATTGTTCAGGATGATGGCGTTGGTTTTGACCCTGTATTGTTGACAAACGGAACAGCCGATGGGAATGGTTTACTCAATTTGCAAGAACGCATGACAGAAATAGGTGGAAAGTGTGCGATTCAAACTTCAAAGAAAGGAACGTTGGTTGTTTTTACTTTGCGGATTGCAGGCTTGGATAGGGAATGATTCTTTTTGAAAAATAAAGCAAAAGCCGACCTTTACTGAGGGGGTCGGCTTTTGTTGTTTAAACGCTAAATTGTAAGCAACGATATTTAATTCTTCCACTCAATCGCTCTACCTGGCGTATAAGGTGCATCCGCTTTTTCAAGTGCCATTTCAATCTTTTCTACTTCTTGTTTAATGGCTTTCAAATCGGAAACAACACCACTCATTTGCTTAGAAGCGATGTCGTAACTCGCTTTTTGGGCATTCGATGGGGCAGAAGTTGATGTCCACAAAGCGCCTTGAATGTCGCCAATACGTCCATTTACTGAGGGGGGTGTTTCGAACTCGCGACGAGCCAAAGTCGCATCGCCGTTGAGGGTGCGATTGACTTTTTCCAAGCGTTTTTCAAGTTGATAGATTTGGTTGTGCGTTTCCAAAGATACTTTGGGTGCGTCAACGACTGCTAATTTTATCATTTTCAAGCGATTGCTTAAATCGGTATTAAATTGACCTACACCACCTGCCACGCGCCTCAAGTCTGTAACTTTTTTACAAAAATCATCATAACCTTTTTTGTCTTTGGTAACCAAAGTGGCATTATTGAGTGGTACACACTTGAATGACTGAGGGGGTACTAATTCGGTGTAAATGCCGTCCACAAACTGACTCATGGAGACTTTATAGTTGCCCGGCATTGCCAAATAACCCGTTTCAAGGCTTGAAAACATATTTTCAGGGTCAAGTGTGCCGATGCTACCTGCGGGGGCATTGGGTGCGTATCTGAAATCCCAAACCAAACGTTGAACGCCTTTTTTAGCGGGTGCTTTTAGACGACGAACGACATCACCTGATGCGTCCGTTATTGTAAATAACAAGTAAGGATCGGGCTGAATATCTTCCAAACGCATCGAATCTATGGAGGGATAATAGACATTTTCACCTTTTTTTATTTTCTCTTTTTCCATTTCACGCCGCTTTTCCTTAGCTGTTTTGAGGTCTTCTTTCAGGTAATATGAAATAACTGCACCGGGCGCAGGGTTGGGTGACATAAAATGGCTTTCGCCCAGATGCCCTTTGCCACGCAAGCCCAATGGTTGTGATTCAACGTACATCAAAGCGTCTTTGACAGGGAAAATAGCAGCCGTTTTATTATCCATATCCGCTTGTTTCATCGTCCGCAAAGGCGTATAGTCGTCTAAAATGTAGAAACCACGTCCAAAAGTTGCCAAAACTAAGTCATTTTCACGTCTTTGAATGTCCAAATCTTTAACCGCAATGGTCGGTAAACCCGCTTTGAGTTGTGTCCACGTTTTGCCACCTTCAAGGGTAAAAAACAAGCCAAATTCAGTGCCTACGAACAACAAGTCCTTGTTTACATGGTCTTCTGCAATCGTGTAAGACGTACCACGTTCGGGCAAATTGCCTGTTATAGCTGCCCACGTTTTGCCGCCGTCCATACTTTTGAAAACGTAAGGTTTGAAATCACCGTAACGATGATGGTTGAAACACGCATAAACCACGTTTTTGTCGTGTAAAGAAGCGACGATTTGATTGATGTATGTGCGTTCAGGCACGCCAGGGATGTTATCCACTTTCGTCCAATTTTTACCGCCATCCGTTGTGTATTGAATCAAGCCATCGTCCGTACCTGCCCACAGTAGGTTTTCATCAAATTTAGATTCCGCAACCGTCGTGATATTACCATAAATATCCGTCGAGCCGTTCTTAGCAATCGCATCCATACTTTGCACTCTGCCCATAATCGGCAGTTTATTGCGGTCAAGCTGCCGCGTCAAATCGGGGCTGATGACTTGCCAAGTGTCACCTTTATCATCGCTTTTGAATACTTTATTTGCTGCAAAATAGATGCGTGTATTGCTGTGAAGGGAGACAAACACGGGCGAATCCCAATTCCAACGATACGCCGCTTCGCCTTCTCTTTCAGTGGGTTTGATGGGCACATTTTCACCACTTTTTCTATCATAGCGATTCAAACCACCGTATTGTGATTGGGCGTAAATGATGTTCGGGTCTTTCCAATCCACCGCCGATTCAAAGCCATCGCCCGTTGAGGTGACGTACCATTCTGCATTGGCAACACCATTGGCTGAAATGGTACGCGAAGGACCGCCGAGACTGAAATTGTCTTGCGTGCCACCGTGAACGCTGTAAAACGGCAGGTCGTTGTCGGTTGTAACCTTATAAAACTGCGTTACAGGTAGGTTTTCTTTGAATTGCCACGATTTGGCTTTGTCATAACTCTCATAAATGCCACCATCGCAACCGACAATATAGTGCGCTGTGTCGTCGGGGTCAATCCAAATGATGTGATTGTCCACGTGTTTCCACATCTCGCCGAGGCGTTTCATGGTTTTGCCACCATCGTCGGAAGTTTGAAAGAAGGTATCGGTGATGAAGATTTTATTCACATCTTTTGGGTCGCAAAAAATCTCTTGATAGTAGTTGCCCGAAGTGGCGTAGTCGTTCATTTTTGTCCAACTCGCCCCTCTATCCGTTGACCGAAAAACGCCGCCTTTCTTGTCTTGTGCTTCAATAACAGCATATAAAACGTCAGGGTTGACGGGCGACATCGCCAAGCCAATGCGACCCATTTCTACTGAGGGGAGTCCTGTTGTCGTTTTATTCCACGTTGCACCACCGTCTGTGCTTTTGTAAATGGCAGATTCGGGACCACCACTGACGTAGGTATAAACTTGTCG
Source organism: Saprospiraceae bacterium (assembly GCA_043744475.1). Classification (GTDB taxonomy): domain Bacteria; phylum Bacteroidota; class Bacteroidia; order Chitinophagales; family Saprospiraceae; genus JAAFJT01. The sequence goes on from JAYTUR010000867.1 coordinate 9,332, forward strand.
CATCCGTTGGTGTGCAGCTGCATAGACAATGTTAGGATTGCGCGGGTCAATTAAAACCTCGTTGCAACCTGTGTATTGACCAATATTAAGAACTTGTTTCCACGTTTTGCCGCCGTCGGTTGTTTTATAAATGCCGCGTTCACCGCCGCCTGTCCACAGTGGCCCATAAGCCGCAACGTAAACTTCATCGCTGTTTTTAGGATTGACGGCAATCATACCGATGTGTTCAGAGGCTTTTAAACCCATGTTTTTCCATGTTTTGCCGCCGTCTTCCGATTTGTAAATGCCGTCACCATAACCGACGACCCGTTGGTTATTATTTTCACCCGAACCGACCCAAACGACATTGGGATTATTGGGGTCAATTGTCACACAACCTATTGAATACGAGCCTTGTGCATCAAAAATAGGTTGGTAGGAAATACCTCGATTGACGGTTTTCCAAACACCACCTGCGGCACTTGCCACGTAATATTCATTGTGGTTTTGTGGATTAACGGCTATGTCAACGATGCGTCCCGAAGTGGTTGCAGGACCAATGCTGCGTAAATTGAGACCGCTGTAGGTTTCTGATGCTTGTAACGGGTCTTTTTTAGTGTCTGTTTTGACGGTATTTTGTGCTGTAATGCAACTGATTAAAGTTGCACAGACGGCAACACATAAAAGGTGAAATTTGATTTTCATGAATTTGATTGATTTGATTTAGATTTCTATTTTTTAACAATGACAACGAAGATAAAAAAAGGTGAGAAGTATTGAGAAATTTTTTCAACAACAAACATAAACTGCATTAGAACAAAAGTTAGAAGTATATATGTCATTCTTAATTTGTTCTTTAAAAATAATTAAAGCACCCCTCAGTATTTTACGTCTTTTACTGCATTACAATTGTTTTTTCTGCTATCAAAATAGGATAATCAGATATGGGTATAGCGTTAAAAATAAATTAATTACCCGTTTTTTCCCATTGTACTTTGGGTATTTCATAGATTTTACCCATTACCAAATACACGAAAACAGGTGTGTTGAAATTACCGTTTTCAATTGTTAATATTGCCTTTTTAGGTTCATATATATCTGCGGGACGAGCTTCGTTTTGCCAAATTGTACAAAGGGAATACCCTATTTTATCCTGTTTATAGGCAAAAAACGATTGATTTGTAGTACTACTTGAAATTTTCATTTTTGGATTTAAACTAATTTGAGCATTAAATAACGAAAAGATGTGTTGAGCCGCCTTGTATTGAGTTGATAAAGAACCGTAAAGTGAAGTTTTTGAACGATACATTGTTTTGAATACCGAACATATAAGCGGCTTTGCGATTGCCCAAAATAACGCGGTCATCTTCAGGTGTGATTTTACCATCGCCGTTTTGGTCTTTGATTTTGTAACTTCCTGCGTCAAAACTTGTTGGTTTGGTATCATTGACACCCCAAATGCCTTCGACTTGATAGTTGTAAATCGTTCCAATGGGTTTTCCGATGAACAAACCGGGCAACGAACCTTTGAGAGATTGAAGAATACTGACATTCGGCGATTCCTTAAAGGCTTCTAAATTTGCGGAAGCAATCGAGCCGGTTAAATCGCGTTTTTTCTGAATCCCATAACCCACGACGACCACTTCATTCAAGGAAGTCCCTTCTTTTAAAGTGATATTAATGGTCGTTTGTCCGTTAATAGCCACAATTTGATTTTCGTAGCCGACAAAACTGAAAATCAACGTACCGTTTTTGGTGTCGTCGCCTAAGTCAATTTTGTAGTTGCCATCAATATCCGCGATAGCTCCTTTGTTGTACCTTCAAGAACGATGCTTGCGCCAATAAGCGGTTCATTTTTAGCATCAGTGATTTTTCCTTGAACCGTTTGAGCCGTTGCGGTCATTGAAAATAGGCAAAGGATAGCCCAAAACCAATGTTCAGTTGAGAGAATTGAGTTATTTTTCATTCAATACTTCATTATTGTTGATTAATACTATTATAATATAATTGTATTTTATGATATTGAAACAACCAAATTTTTACCTTGTTATTTTTTTATTTTACCAAATTTTTGGACTTGTTTTGGGTCACACAGCAAATAAAAGCGTCACTTTTTTTGATAGCATATCTTTTTACACAAATAAAAGCCGTCAAAATTGAGCGATTAACTCTCGTATTAGAACTTTTAGAGCCACAACGGCTTGAAATACTGAGGGGGGGTATATCTTTGTAGAAATTTCTTTGGCTACTTATTTTTACAGCTTTTTAAACCTGAAATATCATGGAAGGTCAAAACTTAATTCCTTTTGAGGGCAAACCGATTCGTAAAGTTTGGCACAACAACGAATGGTATTTTTCGATTGTTGATGTTATTGAAGTATTGACAGATTCCCCCATACCGCGCAATTATTGGAATTTGCTAAAAAGGCGAGAACCGCAGTTGCATACAATTTGTATGCAACTGAAATTAGAATCGAAAGACGGAAAAAAATATAAAACTGATTGTGCCAATACTGAGGGGGTATTCCGTGTCATCATGTCTGTGCCATCACCAAAGGCAGAACCGTTAAAAATGTGGATGGCTCAAGTGAGTGCAGAAAGGATTGAAGAGACAGAAAACCCTGAATTGTCTTTTGAACGCATGACCGAGATTTATAGAGCCAAAGGGCGTTCTGAGGAATGGATAAAAGAGCGTTTTCAATCCATTGAAGCCCGAAAGCGGTTGACGGATGAATGGAAAGCCCGTGGTGTTAAAGAAGGGCACGAGTATAGTATCTTGACCGCCACCATTGCCAAAGGGACATTTGGTTTTACACCAAGCGAACACGGGCAACTCAAAGGTTTGGAAAAACAAAACTTACGCGACCACATGACACCCTTAGAACTGATTTTTACTTCGTTAAGCGAAGAAATAACGCGACAAGTAGCGATAAAAGATGATGCAGTAGGATTTAATCAAAATCAAGAAGCAGCGGCTTATGCGGGTACGCTTGCAGGTGGCGCAAGGGCAAAACTTGAAAAGGATAAAGGCATTAAGGTTGTATCTGCATCGAATTTTTTAGAATTAGAAGAAGGTAAAACAGCCGAAAAGCAGAAAGATTCACCAAGATAGGTCATGGTTAGCCTATACATTGTCAGAAAGACAGAAAAGGAATGACACTTTTTTAAATGTAAACATCTATCTTTACTCTCTTAATGATAAAGTATATTGCAATAAATAAATATGGTACAAGTACTATTAAAAGCGTTCGATATTGTCGAATTAGTGGTTCAACGAAATGGACAATCTGTTTCCTTAACAGAAATTTCTGACGAGTTGGAAATGAATCAAGCCACAGCCTCGAATATTATAAATACTTTAGTTTCAAGGGTTATTTAGAGCTTATCGGCAAAAAGAAAGGCTATCGCTTAGGACCTTCGGCTTATCGGCTTACCAATGAGATACCTTACGAGCAAAATTTGGTCAATGCCGCAAGGGTGTTATGGCCTCTTTGACTGAAAAACTCAATGGGTCCTGCATTTTGGGTGTTTTACGCAACCACAAACGCTATATTCTGTATGCGGTCAATGCGGTGCAAGAAATCCAAGTGCAGTTGCGTTCAGAACGCAATATTTATGAAACCGCAAGCGGGCGAATCTTGTTAGCTTATCTTTCAGAGAAAAATTTGGAACGGCACGTTCAACAAAACGGCTTGCCCGATGTCACCGTTTAGGCGGAAGCTCAAACAATAGAAGGACTGAAAGCGGCATTAGGAGAAATTAAAGTGGCAGGTATTATCATTACGAATGTAAAAAACAGGCATATCAAAGGTTTTGCTGTCCCTGTTTTTAATAATACGCAAGTTATAGCAGGTTTGAGTGTTTTTTTACCTGAATACCGTTGCACAGAGGTACATGAGAAAGAAATTATTCAAGCCATGAAAGCGAGTGCTGCTGAAATTAGTGAGAAACTGAATGATTGATAAAAAATACTGAGGGGGTGATTTTCGAGCACTTTTTTTACTTCTGAAATTATGCTTAAATCAGCTTTATCAACGGTGAGCAAAATAGCACCACCCAGCAAGAAAACAACTTGAATATTTTCAGTCATAACCACCGCTTTTAAGCCACCCAAAGCGGTGTAAACAACAGTAAAAAGCGATAAAATGATGATTGTAACCATCATGGGAACGCCCAAAAAATTTTCAAAAACCTTAGCAACAGCGAATAAACTGATGCCAATATACGCCCCAAATAAGCCAATAACGGCTAAAAACGTCCGTGCTTCGGGGCAGTAACAGCGTTCCATAAATTCGGCAAAGTTGCGACTTTGGAATTGATGTAAAAAGGGGCAAAAAGCAACACCAAAAGGATGAGTGTGAAACACGCCATCCATTCAAAACTACCGATGACCATACCGTCTTTTACGCCTCCTGCTGCCCAACCCACAAGGTGAATGGTTGAAATATTGGATGTAAAAACGGCAGCACCTACTGTAAACCAACCCAATGATTTATTGGCTAAAAAGTATTGTTGCGATGAGGCGGATTTGCGGTAGCCTATCCAAATACCAAAAGCTGTAATCCTAATTAGGTAAACAGCGATAATGACCATGTCAATTATCTCAATTTTCATATTTAAAGTTGTTTAGTCATTGAAAAATGGCGATTAATATGTCGTAGGCTTAAAGAGGAAAAATTGAAGGTATTTATAAAATACTTTATCATTGTAGACAAACAGAATTAAATAGAAGCTAACATCGCCGACAAAATTTGGAACTTCGTCGTCGGTAAAACGTTAATCCGTGTAATAGAAAGTTCAATTAATCCCTAAATTAGCGGCTCAATTTATCAAAAGGCATGATAACAACTTTATGAAAAACGCCCAAATCTTTCGCGTAGAAAAAATAGACATTGAAACGCCTGATACAAAGACCTTTCATTTACAATACGTTTTACGACATGTTCGGGGAACTTCAAAAGTTCCCCGAACGCATTATGAATCAGGTCAATTTTTGACATTAATTTCAACCGTTAATGATGAAGAAATACGTCGTTCCTATTCTTTGAGTTCGTCACCAATGACCGATGATTTATTGTCAATTACAGTGAAACGGGTGGCAAATGGTGAAATATCGAGGTGGTTGTGTGACCATGTTCAAGTCGGTGATATATTAGAAGCTTTGATGCCGACGGGACGTTTTGTATTGCCAAAATCTATCAATAAGGTCAAACATTACTTTTTTATCGTCGCAGGAAGTGGCATTACACCTGTTTTTTCGATGATAAAAACATTGATACACAGCGGTTATAAAGGACAAATAACCTTGATTTATCAATCTAAAAACCCTAAAAACACGATTTTTTATGATAAAATAGCCTTTTATACTGAGGGGGGTAAAAATTTGAATGTTCAGTATTTTTTTAGTCGTCCAACAAATGGCAATCCACCTGCTTATCTCAATAAGGGCATTTTGATGGACATTATTGCAAAGCAATTAAACGTTAAAAAACAAGAAGCCGCCTTTTATTTATGTGGCTCAACAGCGTATATGCGTATGGCAAGTATGACGCTGCACTTCCTTGATTTTGAAGACAAACAGATACATCGAGAGGATTTTGTGATTCCAAAGTTTCAAGAATTTGTTGAACTAAAAGACTTTGGGCATCCTGCTCATTTGACCATTCATTTTCAAAAAAAGACTTACAATATTGATGTACCTTATAAAACTACGTTGTTAGATGCGGCATTGAACAACGGTATTGACCTACCTTATAGCTGCAAAGGCGGTGTGTGTACCACCTGCTTTTGTAAAACCATCAATGGAAAAACCATTATGCCCGCCAACGACAAGCTATTTGAAGACGAAATACTGAGGGGGGGTACTTTGAGCTGTATTGCTTACGCGGATACAGAAACTGTTGAAATTGTCGTAAATAGTTAATTTCTTTTAAACCATTTATAGCCTTTGAACCATATAACTGCTACAAAATCAATCAATTATGATATACAAAATTATTTAATGTTTATGAGAATAGTTCAATGGACAAAAAACCTTCTGATACCAATAAATATGACCAATAAAATAGTATAAAAAATAAAGAAAGGAATGATAAAATCTATCCAATTACAAGCCAGCATAACGGACATAATTAAGAGTTGAAACCCCAAACCATAAATGGAAATAAGACTCATAAACCAATTTGGAAAGTGCTCGATTGTTACCGCTTTTCTATCAAGTTGGTAAATGATTTTATCGAAAAAAGAGTAGCAAAATGTGTAGCCAAAGAATAAAAAATTGACCATTTGCTGGCTTTCGTTTGGGAATGCTTTGGGTGCTGTGTCTTCAATAATCCGACTCGTTTTGTCGCTGCCTTTCAGTTGGTTTCTGATGATAACGTAATAATAATTGTAGAGTGTTCCTTGTAATTGAATACAAATAAACGCCAAAAAAGTATAAACCCAACCGATTGGGGCAATATGGTTTATCGTGAAAAGCAGAAGGAAATTTAAGATAATATCGAAAATAGAATCCAAATAACGCCCCGTATAAGACGGCGTATTCTTAACGCGCGACAATTCGCCATCAGCAGCATCGAG
>JAYTUR010000868.1:0-4023 GCA_043744475.1 Saprospiraceae bacterium
ATTGTGGGCGTTGCCGGGTGATTTTATATATGCTCATGAGAATATTGACGCAGCAGCGGCACGTATTTTACACGAATTGACGGGTTTGGAAAAGGTTTATCTGGAACAAGTGCGCACATTTGGGGCTGTTGGTCGTCATCCTTTGGGTCGCGTTATTACGGTTGCTTATTTTTCGTTGATAAAAACCAATCGTGAAGATGTTCACCCTTCTTCGTTTGCGCAATCTGCACAGTGGGTCAATTTGTCCGAACTCCGCGATGTTTCTATTGCGTTTGACCACAATGAAATATTAAATGCTTGTTTCAATGCACTCAAACAACGTGTACGCGTACGTCCTATTGGTTTTGAATTGTTGCCACCAAAATTTACCTTAACTGAATTGCAACATCTGTACGAAGCGATTTTAGAAGCGGAATTAGACAAGCGCAACTTCCGTAAAAAGATACTTTCTATGGACTTTATCGTTGACCTTAACGAATCACAAGAAGGCGTAGCGCATCGTCCTGCAAGGCTTTATGAATTTGATAAATCGAAATACGAGAAATTTGTAGCGGAGGGGTTTAATTTTGAACTTTAAAAATAAAGTCGTCGAAGTTTAAAACTTCGACGACTTTCTATCCTTTATTTTTTACGTCTTTGCCTTGTTTTAGGCGCACGCTCCATCAAACCTGTGAACATTGCCATCAACTCCTGAAGCTCCTCATCAGAGATATCGAGACCATCGTCAAAATCATCGTCGTCATCATCATATTCATTCCCAACAATGCCTAATTTGCGCCCTTTTTGAACAATCGGATGTGAACCATCAACAAACTGATTGAAAGCCATCGGTTTTTTACCTGTTTCAAGCCACTGAATGATAATTTTTTTCGCTTCTGCTAACATTTCAAACATATACATCGTGCCATCTTCAAGGTCTGATGTTGCCCCGTCGCCAAAATTTGGACTGCGTTTATTTTGTTTGACCAAACCGCCTAATTCAGAATGTTTCAAGTTTTTCAATTCTGCTTTCAAACGCACCATTTGACTATCCAACAAACCAATCTCATTGCGATAGCGCAAAATCTGCTCATCTAAAACATCTAGAATGGCAATATCATAAGCCGCCGTTCCCGCATCAGCCGTTTGATAGGCGGCAAAACGTGTTTTAATATCCAACAATTCAGCCATGTCTCCACGCTGATACGCACTGTTAATACTTTGCATTAAGTCGTGAAACAGCTTTGATTCTGCTTCATTCCCCGCTTTATCGGGGTGAAAACGCCCTGCCAAAGCTACATAAGTCTTGCGAATGGCTTGTTGTTCTGCATCGTTTGGTTTAACTGCAAAAGGCTCAAACATGGCTTGTTTGCGTTGCCGATTAAACTCGTCCGTAAATTGGTCTTCATTATCAAATCGTCCTTTTGCAAAACCTTCTGCACTACCGAAAGGCGTTCTTGAAAATGCCTCATCAATATCCCCCGTGATTTCGTCCATAGTTACACTATCAAAAACTTGATCCAATTCCTGCTTATCTTTTTTGCTCAATTTGACCTTTTTCTTCAAGTCTTTCAACAACCCTTTTATCTCGCTACCCAATTTCGACAGGTCAGCCATGCGCGCCATACCATTCATCATTTCTTTGGTTGCTTTATCAATATCTATTTGCCATTCCTCGATTTTGATTTTCGTCAAGTTGATACTTTTGGTAATCTTATCTTTCTTTTTTTGCAGTTCTTTCAACTCTTTTTCTTTTTGAATCAAGAGCGAACTTTTGGCGATTTCGTTGTTTTTCATTAGAAACTTTAATTGTAAATTATTGAAAATGATGGATTTATGTATGTTTACTGAGGAGTAATGATTTCGCATGTTGATTCTCTCAAAATTGAAAAGGAGGAGCAATCCAATTAAAAAAAGGAGTTTTATTTTTCTTTCAAAATACTGAGGGGGTACTTATTTTCATTTTTTATTGAAAATACAAAGCTACAATGATTTACTTTTGTTCCTCATAATTAAAGGTAAAAATACACTTAATCTACAAAAAGCATTTATCAAACGACAACAATCAAGCAAAATGAGTTATAAAAGCCTCCGCGCTGCCGTCAACGATTTAGAAAAAACAGGGCAACTGCGCCGCATCAAAATAGAAATAGACCCCAACCTTGAAATGGCGGAAATTCATCGTCGGGTGTACGATGCAGGTGGCCCTGCCCTACTGTTTGAGCGTGTCAAAGGTTCACCTTTTCAAGCCGTTTCTAATATTTATGGTACTTACGAACGGACAGATTTTCTGTTCAGACACACCATCAAAGCCGTTGAAAAAGTCGTCGAATTGAAGCTCGACCCAACTAATTTTTTGAAAAATCCAATGCGTTATTTGGGTGCGCCATTCGCCGCGTTGAAGGCTTTACCGATGAAGCTACCCCTCAGTATGGCGGCTTCAAATTATGCTGAAACGACCATTGATAAACTACCACAGGTCAAGTCGTGGTGCATGGACGGCGGCGCATTTGTCACGTTGCCTCAAGTCTATACCGAAGACCCCGAAAAACGGGGTATCATGGGCAGCAATATTGGTATGTATCGCATACAACTATCTGGCAATGAATATATTACCAATAAAGAAATTGGGCTTCATTATCAACTGCATCGAGGCATTGGTGTGCATCACACGAAGTATAATAGTCTGCCTGATGAACCTTTTTTATGTTCCGTTTTTGTCGGCGGTCCACCTTCTCATGCCCTTTCAGCGATATTTCCATTGCCTGAAGGACTGCCAGAAGTAACCTTTGCAGGTATGTTAAACGGTCGTCGGTTTCGTTATGCCAAAGACAGTAATGGCTCTGTTTTAAGCGGTGATGCCGATTTTGTGATTACAGGCATTATTAGAAAAGGCGATAAAAAACCTGAAGGACCATTTGGCGATCATTTGGGTTATTATAGTTTGCAACACGATTTTCCCGTTATGGATGTCTTGAAAGTGTATCATCGTAAAGACCCTTTATGGCATTTCACCGTCGTTGGGCGACCACCTGCCGAAGATTCGAGTTTTGGTTATATGATTCACAACATCGTCAAACCTTTGACACCCGCAGAATTTCCGGGCGTTGTAGAGATTCATGCGGTTGATGCGGCGGGCGTTCATCCTTTGTTATTAGCGATTGGCAAAGAACGTTATATGCCTTTCAGAGAAACACGACCCGAAGAAATTTTAACGATTGCTAACCATATTTTGGGTAGTGGGCAAACGAGTTTGGCAAAATTCCTATTCATAGCCGCAGCCCCCCTCGACCCCCAAAAGGGGGAAACTTCGCTATCCACCAAAAATATTCCCGCATTTTTCAATTTCATATTAGAACGCATTGACTTATCACGCGACCTACATTTTCAAACAAAAACGACGATTGATACACTCGATTATTCAGGTTCAGGTTGGAATACAGGGTCAAAAGTGGTCGTTGCAGCCGCAGGAAAAAAGCGGCGTGAATTAAAAAATGAACTGCCCAGCAACTTCAAGCTACCCCCTCAGTATAGCGACCCTCATTTTGTTCAAAATGGCATTTTGGCGATTAAAGCGCCTAAATTCGTGTCAAATACTGAAGGGTATCAACAAGCCGAAGATTTTTGTAAATTTATGGAAACCGTTGATTTTGAACATATTCCGTTAATTATTTTGGTTGATGACGCATGTTTTACCGCTGCTAATGTTAATAATTTTGTTTGGTCGGTTTTCACAAGAGCCAACCCAAGCCATGATATGCATGGCATTGGTGCAACAATTGAACATAAACACTGGGGCTGCCGCACTTTGGTTATTGATGCGCGCATCAAACCGCATCATGCACCTGAATTGGTCGTAGATAAAAAAGTAGCGGAACGGGTGGATAAATTGTTTGCAAAAGGAGGTGATTTAGCGGGTATTATTTAGGTTCAAAACGAACCCCCTCAGTACATCACCTCCAACTAATTGATTTTCAAACCCTTTTATCGTTTCAACCTCCTTATTTTCTTGAAAAGTATAAACCGTTTCATTTTCCAAATCAA
>JAYTUR010000869.1:0-1019 GCA_043744475.1 Saprospiraceae bacterium
CGCGCACCACTTTGCACTGGTATAAATACCAAAATAAGTACGATGCAAAAGATTGGGACGTTGCACATTGGGCATTAGATAATGGAAAAACATCTAAAGTTCAAAATCAAAAATTCAAAACCCAAAATCTTCAAGTCCAGGCTCCGGTCTTAAATGCAGCATCTTGTTGGTTAACATTGGATGCTATGAAAGAAGTAGAACGCCCAGCCAATGAAGGTAGTTGGGAATTATTCGACAATATGCGCACTATTGCATGGAAAACCGGAACCAGTTACGGCTTTCGAGATGCGTGGGCGATAGGTGTTACGCCAAAATACGTTGTCGGTGTTTGGGCAGGAAATGCCGACGGTGAAGGACGACCGGGACTCATCGGTATAGAAGCTGCCGCGCCGATTTTATTCGATATTTTTAATCTTTTGCCGCCCCAAAGCGAATGGTTTGAACAACCTTACGACGATATGGTAAAAACGGAAGTGTGCAAACAAAGTGGTTTCCGTGCTACTGAACTTTGCGAAAAAGATACAGTCTGGACAACAAAGAACGCCATTAAAGTAAAATCATGTCCTTACCATCAAATTATTCACTTAGATGCGACAAAAAAATTTCAAGTCAGCAGTGATTGTGAAGCGCCCGATAAAATGGTGCATCAACCTTGGTTTGTATTGCCGCCTTTAGAAGCATATTATTTCAGAATAAAAAATCCATTACTTGAACCTCCACCACCCTTTCGCTTAGATTGTCGGATGACGGATAATAAAATAAATCCGATGCAATTTATTTATCCTAAATCTGCCACAAAAATATTCGTACCCACCGATATAGACGGTAAATTAAGTCCTGTTGTATTCCGAATGGCGCACAGTCATCCCGAAAAAAAAGTTTTTTGGCATCTCGACAATACCTATATTGCTACTACAGTCAATTTTCATCAATTACTGCTCACGCCCGATGTCGGTAAACATAAAATAACTTTAGTGGATGAAGACGGAACGCGATTAGAACAAAGTTTTGAGGTGTTG
>JAYTUR010000870.1:0-4014 GCA_043744475.1 Saprospiraceae bacterium
CAAGAAGAATATTTAAACATTATTTTTTCACATTTTAAACTTTATGCAATGAAACAGTCAGATTGTTGTCAAGAAGGCACAGGATGTTGTGGTGGAACAACCACAGGTGGCGGTTGCTGCTAATTCCTTTAAAGCCCAATCGTTCCGTTGTCATTTAGATGACGGAACATTTTTTTTGATAAAAGTCTTCCAAACTATTGAACAATGAATATTAACATCCGACCCATGCTTTCAAGCGATTACCCTGCCGTTGCACACATATACATGGAGGGTATCGCAACAGGAAACGCCACATTCCAAACCACAGCACCCGATTGGGCGGTTTGGGATAAAGAACATTTGTCTTATGGTCGTTTAGTTGCCGAAATTACTGAGGGGGCAGATTTAGGAAAAGTCGTTGCGTGGGCGGCACTCGTGCCAGTATCGGGCAGATGCGTGTATGCAGGTGTTGCAGAACTGAGTATTTATGTGTCAGAAGCCGCTCGCGGTTTGGGCATTGGTTCTTCATTGATGCAACAACTGATAGCTGAATCAGAAGCCCACGGTATATGGACACTACAAGCTGGATTGTTTCCCGAAAACATCGGTAGTGTAAAACTACATGAGAAATCAGGTTTTCGCCGCATCGGATACCGCGAACGGGTCGGTCAAATGGCAGATGGACGTTGGCGAGATACTTTGATGTTTGAACGTCGGAGTGAAACGATAGGCGTTTAATGCACTTCACTCCCTTCATTCGACACTTCAGTTTACAATAATTGACCCCCTCAGTATATGTCTTCATTTTTGTCTCATCATTTAAAAAAAGACAAAAATGAAGAAGATACTTTTTACATCCATTCTAATTTTCATAAACCTTGTTGTCCAATCTCAAACAACGATACAAGGCGTTGTGACCACAACTAAAGGCGAAACAGTTATTGGTGCGAATGTCGCACTTGAAAACACTTACGACGGGGCTTCAACAGATACGCTCGGTCACTTTCATTTTACGACAGAAGAGAAAGGTGCTAAACGTCTAATCGTCACTTTCATCGGTTGTGATACCTTAAAGATGAATCTTTTACTGAGGGGTGAAAAATTAGATTTGACTTTAAAGATAAAAGAATCTTTTAATGAACTGAATGAAGTGACTATCTCTGCGGGAGTCTTTGAAGCGAGCGACGTAAAGAAAAGTGTGGTCTTAAAAGCCGTAGATATTGCGATGACAGCAGGTGCTTCAGCGGATATAACAGGCGCAATGAACACGCTACCGGGCACAACACGGAATGCAGAAACGGGTCAACTTTTGGTAAGAGGTGGTGCAGCATCGGAAACACGGACTATTATTGATGGATTATACGTTCAAAATCCGTATAACAGTTCAACGGGCAATCTACCTGCCCGCAATCGTTTTTCACCTTTTATGTTTAAAGGGACAATGTTTAGTTCGGGTGGTTATTCTGCTGAATATGGACAAGCAATGTCTTCTGCCTTGATTCTAAATACAAAAGATGTCGAAACACAGAATAGTACGGGCATACAAATCATGTCTGTTGGCGGTGGATTATCGAAGCAAAAAGCGTGGAAGCATAGTAATTTGAATATAAGCGGCACTTATAATAATCTATCGCCGTACTTTAAATTGGTAAAACAATCCTTTGATTTTCAACACGCCCCCGAAAGCGGTAATGTTGAAATGTCGTACAAAACAAAGACAAGTGAGACAGGTATTTTTAAGATTTACGCGACCGCATTCACCAATGGTTTTACGATAAACGCCCCTCTAAAAACGAATGAAGCAATAAAAATGCCGCTGATACTGAGGGGTCAAAATGTATATGTTAATACATCGTACAGAGATGTTATTTTTAAAAATTGGACTGTTTTTGTCGGCGGCGCATACACATGGAATAGAGATAAAATTCGTCAAGACTTTAATTTGAATACCGTTGAGCAATCGGCACAAGCGCGTTTGACATTGACACGTCAATTTACAGATAATATAAAACTAAAATTAGGCAGTGAATACCTTTATAATAACTTCAATGAACAATTCACAGACGGTCAATCATTTACAACCGAACACAAAGATAACTACACCGCCGCGTTTGCCGAAACAGATGTGACGATAACCCCAAAGTGGCTCGCGCGCGTTGGTCTTAGAGCAGAAAATTCTACACTTATCAACAAAGCAAATGTTGCCCCACGTCTCTCAACCGCTTATATTTTAGGTAAAGGGGAGCAAGTGGCTTTGTCATTCGGTCAATTTTATCAAACACCCGAACATACGCTCATGCGTCGCTCAACGGCATTGGATTTTGAGAACGCCAATCATTACATTGCGACTTATGAAAAGATTGGAAAAGGTTTTGTTTTTCGTGTTGAAGGTTATTATAAAACGTATGACAACTTAGTTAAAACAAATACTGACTTGCCCAATAACAAAGGCAATGGTTATGCACGCGGCATTGATTTCTTTTGGCGCGATTCAAAAAGTATTAAAAATGGGGACTATTATATCTCGTATTCTTACCTCGATACCAAACGGGATTACCGTGATTTTCCACAATTGGCAACACCTATTTTTGCACCGAAACACAATTTTAATATCGTTTACAAACATTGGATAAACGCCTGGCATACAATGATGGGCGCGACGTATTCTTTCCAATCTGGCAGACCTTTTAATGACCCAAACACCGCTGATTTTAATGGCGGACGCACCCCTAAGTATCACGACATCAGTTGGAATATGGCTTACGTGACCAATATAAAAGGCAATTCTACGGTCGTTTATGCGTCGGTGAGCAATGTTTTTGGCTTCAAACAAGTGTCTGGCTATCAGTTTAGCAATCGCCCAAACAGCGATGGCCTATTTCAAAGCCGCGCTGTCACGCCTCCAGCTAAAAGATTCATCGTTGTCGGTTTGATTGTAACAATTGGACAAAAGTTTGAAAAGAACAAAGACAATAATGACGATTTATGACACTCCACTCTCACGATTCAACACTTCGGTACGCTTCATTTTACCCCCTCAGTATCTGACCGCATCTTTGTATTATCGAAAGAATTTTATTAACAATATTAAAAATTAAAAACAATGAAAAAGTTTATCGTATTAATCATCGCCCTCACTTTACTCACAGTAAAAAACTTTGCACAAAATGAAAAATTTCTTATGGCTTTGGGTAAAAGCTTAGGTCAATTTCAAGCAGCCAAAACAGCAGAGGATTACACAAACACCGCTAATGCTTTCGCCCGCATCGCAAATGCTGAACCCAACGAATGGTTGCCTAAATATTATGCCGCACATTGCCGCTTGTTGGCGGGTTATGAATTGACAAAAACGGATATGGCTGGCGCGCAAGAATTAGCTAAAACGGCTTTGGTCGAAATACAAGCCGCAGAGAAATTGGCACCAATGGAAACAGAATTAATGGTTTTGGAAGCCTTCGCGTATCAATTGCAATTGATTGAAAACCCAATGGCAAATGGTCAGATATACACGCCGAAAATCTATCAAGCATTGGGCAAAGCACAAGCGATTAATGCCGATAATCCACGCATATATATGGTGAGAGGTGAATTTACATTGAATATGCCAGAGTTTTATGGCGGCGGTGCAGCCAAAGCAACGCCCGATATTCAAAAAGCCGCAGAGAAATTTGAGACTTTCAAACCCGCATCGCCTTTCAGTCCAAATTGGGGAAAAGAGCATAATGCAGGTGTTGCAAAACGTATTGAAGTGATGGCGGCGGTGAAAGGGAAATAGATTTTGAGGATTTTTGTGATTCGACACGACGTTTAGGAAACTTTAAAAGTTTCTTAAACGTCGTGTAACGTGTAACCTTTTGTCTTTCTGACAACCTTTTTTGCACATTTAACAAAAATGATAGTAAAACTTTCAACAGTTTTCCCATTTTTGGCTTCTAATATTTTCAATTAAATGTTAAATCAAGAATGATGAAAATATTTACCGACTTGCGATTTGATGATTATTGTTCAAATTTCGGAAATACTATAGATGAAGAA
>JAYTUR010000871.1:0-4005 GCA_043744475.1 Saprospiraceae bacterium
AACACGCATTTCATTTGTTTTGAACGCCTTGACGTTTTGCTCCAATTTTCTAAAAACCCAATAACTACCATAAGAACCATATTGGTCAGGTGTTAACACCAAATCCCACGAAGCGCTTGGATTCCAATGGTTTATCGGAATACCGTCTGTTTCCTCTTTAAAAAACTTAGGTTGACTGATGCCATCCACATAACCAAAGTGTTCAATATCGTCACCATTTTCGTTTTTCAAACTGTCCCCTTTTTCCTCGAAAGTAACGGCAAATGGCGCTAAATTATCAGCAATACATTGAGACATCAAGTTTAATTCTGTTCGGTCACCACTGTAAGCAATAAGAACACAACCGTGAATAGGATTACGCCATGCTGCTTCCCAATCAGATACTGAGGGGTCTTCCAATACATCTTGGGAAGCAGACATGCCGTTGAGAAAGGGTTCGTCATTTGGTATTTTGTTATTAAGACCCAAATCCTTGTAGCAAAGTGCGGTTAAATACAAGCCATAGAAAAAAGTTTGTTCTTGGTTTTTCTGGAAAAGCTGGGATTGTTCCTTTTGTTTTGCTGCTGTCGTCAATTGCTTTGTACCAAATGTGTGCAGCCATGTTTTAGCTGCTGCTGTCTGCCCCGTTTTGAAAGTAAAAAACAAGTGGGTCACATGCGTACGTCCATGCCCCTTTAAGATATTGCCTTGAATATGATTGGCAATACTATCAAAGGGAGAACCATTATAGCTTAAATCTTTAGTGGATAAAATAGAGCGTTCCATTTTGCTGTCATCTTGATGTTATATCGTATTTGTTCAATTATTTTCAAAAGCAGCACTCGTAATTAAATACGAATGCTCAAAATGAGTTAACATGCGCTGAATGGTCTTAGTAATCTGTTATAATCTGTTGTTTTGCAACCGTTATAAAAGCATATACACTAAGACCTTCAATCATTAATGCGAAAAAGTTTTTTTTTAAAAGTTTTTTTCTCACCATTTTTCCAAAACTTCTTTGGCTTCTATTTGGAAATTATGATTGGCTGTTTGAGCTATAATTTCTACGCGGCGACGGCTCTCTTTTTGGTCTCCTTTTTTGAGATAAGCCAATGCTAAATGCCATTCTGCTATCATTCGGATATCTTTATAAGGTGTGGTTTGATTTTTAACAACAACGTTATAATCCGCAATCGCTTTGTCTGTATCATTTGCGCCTAAAAACGCATCGCCACGCGAGAGACGCATCGAATCATTCTCAGCAACAAATGTTAAACCAGCAAGTGTCGCCGCCGCTTGTTCAAAGCGTTTGTCTTTCAAATCCAACATAGCGGATGACAATTTTTGAGCGTTGTCAGCCCCATAACGTGCTGTGAGATAGGCAATATCCGCATCAAAAGGTGTTTTCTCCGTCGTTTTGGGTGGTGCTTGTTTACTGCGAACGGTCGCCAAATTGAGGTAATTAAAAGACCGATATTGGGTGTTTTCTGCGACTTTTTCAAAGGTGACATTAGGTTCTTGGAAATACCATATACCTAAACAGATAATCAAAGCCATAGAAGCAGCGGCTAACGACCAGACTTTCCAATTACCCCCCCTCAGTATAAAGAAAGAAAAATGCTGTTTTTCTTCATCTTTTTGGAAAATACCCGTTTTTTCAAACTGTTGTAATGCCCCCCGCATCTCTTGTCTTGCCGCACGACGAATCAAACGCACTATCTTTTGATAATCGGCATAGTTTTTTTGAAACTCGGCATCTTGGTTTGATTGTTGGTCAAAACGAATGCGTTCAACGTCCGTCAAGGTTTCGCCGAAAAGATGTTTTTTTATGAGGTGCAAATCAGCTTTAAGCATGATGATTTTCTTTGTATAGGTTTATTGTCAATTACATAATTTCGAGTAAACGTTTGATTAATGCCAAACAAGTAAACTTTTTAACGCCCACGACATTGGTATTTTTATAGGGCATCAAATTGCATATTTCTTCTGCTTTGCGGTCTTCATAGAAGATATATGTCAATAAACGAAAGCATTTAAAGGCTTTTTGTTTCAACAACGCCAAACCTTTTTCTACTAAGGCTATGTCTTCTGTCTCAAATTCTTCGTGAATGATGTCATCGAGTATGTTTACGATACCTTTATCATAAAGGATTAAATCCTCGGAGGCATCATACCGGATATGTCCATGTTTTTTAAGCCATTTCAATATCCATCTTTTGCCAATCACTTCTGTCAAAAAAGCTTTGAGTGGAATCGTCAAAGTAAAATTGGGCTTTCTGAGCACCAACTCACGAAACATAATGACCGATTCTTGAAAAGCATTTTTTAAAAAATCATCATCAGAACGATATTGAGAAAAGTTTTTTTTACCTGTATTGATGAAATATGGACGCATACGGTCATAGATAAACTGAAACGCGCCTTCTTCTCGCCCTTCCTTAATATCCTTTATAATTTGTTCGTCGCCTTGTGGAGAATCTTCGTAGTGTTGCATTCCGATTGCTTTGACTTGTATCATTATTGGTCTCTATCTTTGGTCAAAGCTACAAATTCATTTTAAACAAACACAGCAACAACAATCGTTTTTCTACTACTACTTAGATTTTATAAACATATTTTGATTATTAAAGTAAGGGTACTCATTCCCTTATACACCCATTGCCTGTAATATTAACGCGACTAACCCACTTTTTAAAAAAAATTCAAAGAATGAATTTAAGTTAAGACCCCCTCAGTATATAAAGTCATTTTCAAGCAAAAACTTCTGAATTCAAATAAAAACCCTTCAAAAAGCAATATTTCAAGCAAAAAAAGATAGTTTTGAGCGACATTAATGTATAAACTAAACAACTTAACGTAACCAACTTATGGCTAACTGGAAAATCAAACTCTCGCTCTTTCTCAACTATTTCGTTTTCGCAATGCTACTCAACAGTGTTGGTACTGTTATCCTGCAAGTGCAAAACAATTATGGTATTTCACAAGGCGATGCAAGTATTTTAGAGGCTTTTAAGGATTTAAGTATCGCTATCGTTTCTTTTTTAGTCGCTTCTTATATTGTTAGAATTGGTTACAAACGCTCGATGCTGATTGCTTTAGCGTTTGTGGCGGCGGCTTGTTTAATGATGGCGTTCTTTCCTGGTTTTGGCACAACAAAACTTCTGTTTGCGGCGGTTGGGTCAAGTTTTGCGCTCATCAAAGTGTCTGTTTATGCCACCATCGGCATCATTACGGACAATGAAAAAGACCATGCGAGTTTTATGAACTTCATCGAATCCTTTTTTATGGTCGGAATACTGACGGGGTACTTTGTGTTCGCGGCTTTTGTGGACAACAACAATCCACAATCCACCGCTTGGTTGACTGTCTATTATATTTTAGCGGGTCTTTCGGCGGCGGCGTTTTTTTTATTATACACTTCGCCGCTTGATGAATCATCGGTACATGTTGAGGAATCGAAACCCCTGTTGGAAGATTTTGGGGATATGTTCAAATTGGCTGTTTTACCGATTGTAATGGTGTTCATCGCCAGTGCTTTTTTATATGTTTTGATTGAACAAAGCATTATGAGCTGGCTACCAACATTCAACAGTAAAGTGCTGCATTTGCCGACAACTTTAAGTATTCAAATGGCGAGTATCTTAGCTTTATCAACCGCAGTCGGACGTTTTCTCGCAGGATTTGCTTTGCGCCAATTTCATTGGTATCTTGTTTTGACGGTTTGTCTTTTAACAGCCGCCGCATTGGTTTTAGTGGCGATTCCTTTGGCTCAAAACGTAGGCGATAAAGCTGTCACAGGTTGGTCAACTGCCCCTTTGGGTGCATTCGTCTTTCCATTGATTGGCTTATTACTTGCACCCATATATCCTGCGATTAATTCATTGATATTGAGCAGTTTACCTGCACAGAAACACGCCACGATGTCGGGCTTGATTGTCGTCTTTTCCGCATTGGGCGGCACGACAGGCTCTATCATTACAGGTCATATTTTTGAAGCTTATGGCGGCGAATCGGCTTTTTATTTCT
>JAYTUR010000872.1:0-3990 GCA_043744475.1 Saprospiraceae bacterium
CTAATGGCAATCTTTGGTCAGCTACAACAACAGAAGCCATCACCTACAAAATGCAGCGCGATGCTTTCCAGCCCATTGTTTCTTATACTGCATCAACAGGTACAGTTGCTGTTAGCTTTAATGCCATTAAAACCATTGACCCCTCAGTATTAACAACGCCTATAACCTTGAATATCAACTTGAACGGCATTTTAGGTAATTATAATGTAACCCAAAACGGTAATCTTATCCCCTCAGTAAGAACGGGTAACATAGTTTCGGTAAACGTTTATCCGCATCAAGGCAATGTTGTTTTAAACTGTACAGATTGTACACCAACTGCAGTTGTTGCAAACGTCAGCAATCTCACAGCTTCACCACAAACTAATGCTGCTTTGGTCAGTTGGACAAACCCAACTACGACTTTTAGTGATGTTCTTGTTGTCGCAAAAGAAGGTGCTGGTTTTACAACACAACCAACAGCCACAACCTATACTGCAAATGCCGATTTTATTGGTAATGGTGCCGCTTTTGAAGGTGGAAAAGTCGTTTATCAAGGAACAGGTACAAGTGTCACAGTGACCAATTTGACCGCTGGACGGACTTACTATTTCCGCGTTTACGTCCGAAATGGCACAACATGGTCAATCGGCGTAGAAACGACAACGATTCCTACAGCAGTCATTCCAACTGGACCGAGTAATGCCACAAACCTCTTAGCAACGGCACAAACCAATGCCGCTTTGGTCAGTTGGACAAACCCAACATCCACTTTCACCGATGTCCTCGTTGTCGCTAAAGCAGGAAGTGGCTTTACAACAGTACCGACAGCAACGTCATATATTGCCAATGCCAATTTTACAGGTACAAGCTCAGCTTTCGAAGGCGGAAAAGTCGTTTATCAAGGAACAGGTACAAATGTCACTGTGATTAATTTGACGGCTGGCACAACTTATTATTTCCGTGTTTATACCAGAAATGGCACAACATGGTCAAGTGGGGTTGAAACAACGACTGTGCCGACTGCTCCAACGAGCAATACATTGGGTCGTCTCAGGGCATCTTACTACAATAATAATACTGCTTCGGGTACGGCAGCAGTTGTGCGTTATGAAACGGCGATTGACTATAAATGGGGTTCTTCTGCACCGGTTGCAGGTATCATCAGTAACAAATATTCTGTTGAATGGAATGGCAGTTTCACTGCCCCTAAAACAGGCAGTTATACATTCACCATAAATGTCAGTAATGGCACAAGGATGTGGGTTAATAACAATCAGATAATAAACGAGTGGAGCAATAGAAAAGTAGCAACGTTTACTGGCTCAATTAATCTAATCGAAGGTACAACCTACCCTATCATTGTGGATTACAAAGACAATAAAGGTAGTGGTATCGTTCAATTAAAGTGGACTGTTCCAACCCAAAGTATTCAAATTATGCCTTTTGCGCCTAACTGTACAACGCTTAATAGTACTCGAAATGCTGATTTGGTTTCTTTAGACGGACGACTCAATAACGGCAAAGTAAACTTGCAATGGCTTGTCAATACACAAAAAGCGGTTGATTATTATCAATTAGAAAAACTTGACGATATGGGTGACTTTAAAACCTTAAGTATTGTCAATGATAATAACACCGCCTCACTACGCTATTTTTCTTTTATTGACGACAAGTTGAGTGAAGGTGAAAATTACTATCGGATTCAAACCATTTTTGCAGACAATACCCCCCCTCAGTATAGTGAGGCATTGAAAATCAATTATGTGAAGCCTGAAAACTATGCGCTTTACCCGAATCCAGCGCATGACTTTACTTTTGTTGATTTGTCGCAAGGTTATGGCAATCCTGTTAGTATTCGCATCTTTTCAATTATTGGAAAGGAGTTGTATCAAGAGAAAATGGAATCCGCGCCAAGTACACCTCACCTTATAAATTTATCTCAATTTGAAACGGGTCAATATATGATTCGGATTGAAATAAAGGGCAAACGTCCTGTAACACGTAAATTAGTAGTCGGTTATTAAATGTTCTAAAAGACGTCGAAGTTGCGAACTTCGACGACGCATTGGACGCAACTATACATCGCTTAATAACAATAAAAAGAGGCTTTATCAATACGATTTGATAAAACCTCTTTTTTATTATCACTTATTCGATTATTAAACCCAACTAATAACTCATTGATTTAGAACATCTTAAATTCAAAATCCGTACCCCCTCAGTATAAAAGCATTAATCAAATGAATTATTCTCTGCCGATGCAGCTTTAACGAGTAGAGCATATTCATAAGGTGTCAAACCATCAAGACAATAAGGCAATGGATTAATGATTTGACCATTCAGATGAACTTCATAATGACAATGCGGACCTGTTGCAGCACCTGATGAACCAATTAGTCCAATAAGTTGCCCCCGTTTAACTTTTTGACCGACATGCACATCAATTTTTGACATGTGACCATAAAGCGTCTCATAACCATAACCATGACGAATGATGACACAATTGCCATAACCACCGTCACGTCCAGCTTGTACGACCTCACCGTCACCTGTTGCTTGAATCGCTGTGCCTGAATCTGCTGAAAAATCTATGCCTTTATGGAATTTTCTTACTTTATAAATGGGATGAATACGCACACCAAAACCGGATAAAACACCCATACTTTCGTGCAATTTATCCTCACGAACAGGTTTTAAATTGGGTATAGACCGCAACATATTTTCTTTTTCTTTAACCATATTAGCTATGGTATCCAATGATTTAGATTGCAAAGCTATTTGACGAGACAGCAACTCAATGCGGTCTTGTGTTTCAATAATGGTCTGTGAACTTGAAAATTTTGACAAATTCGCATATTTATCATGTCCCCCAACACCACTTGCCCAAACAGATTCATCAATCGGATCCATATTAAACATGCGCCGATAAACGCCATTTGACCTTTGGTGCAAACTAGTTACAGCTTTATCCATTGTTTCAACGTGTTTTTGGAGTGCATTGTATTTAAACCCTAATTGTTCTATTTCTTTATTTTTCGCTTGAACTTCTGCGGAAGGAAATAACTGCTGAAGTAGCGGAAAACAAAGCATGGAAGTCATAACAAAAGCAGAAAAAAGTCCGAAAATTTTAATGAATCGGTCTTTCCAATTGACATCAATTTTCTCAAACTGCAAAGTTTGCTTGTTGTAAATAAATTTTTCTTTCATTAGATTGATTTGACGCTGAATGATTTCGAAATCTCATTCAGCTATGAAAAAATGTGTCCTTTCAATAATATTAAAGCAAAACTACAACCAATTAATCAAATTGATTGAATCGGCTATGAAAATTCCAAAATCCCACACTTGTCTTTAACTGTTTCTTAACAATTAAGAACAACCATGATTGAAAATATTTGTGTGTGCAAATTGAACTTGTGTGGCTGATTTTGGCGAGGCATGTAGTCTTAAAATACTGTTCTTATGCTGCTTAAAAGTGAAATTTCGAGCAAATTGTCTGGTAAAAATAGTAACTAATTCTTAACTTTCATCAGAATACAATAACTATTTTAAAAAAAATAACACAATAATTTATTTTAAAATGTGTAAATTTAGGGTTAGTTTACCGTGAGTTCGGAGATTATACAATGATACAATCACGCATTTTTTCTCGTTTTTCTCGAAAGACGTACGAGTAAAAATCTATCGGGCGTGCGTGTTTTTGATAGAAAATTTACAAATTTTTCTATTAAAAACACGCACGCCTCTTAAAAACCTTTCAAAAGGCGATTTTTGAGCGCAGCGAAAAAGAGCCAGAAATATCGTTAAATCACTATTGATCATGCAAAGATGTCTTTATCTTTCAGATAATAAAAATTCGGCCATTTGGCAAAAACGCCTATTTCTAAAATCAAATTCGTAACAAATACCCCCCCTCAGTATAAACAGTCGTTTTAGATAAACAAAGACTTATTTTTCATCTATTTTCAAAAATTGGGTGTTTTAACGCTTAAAAAGGCGTACCTTTGC
>JAYTUR010000873.1:0-3984 GCA_043744475.1 Saprospiraceae bacterium
AACATCAGACAACACCTCCAATCAACTTATTTATTAATCATTTAAAATCCTAAAAAACAAATTATTGAGCTTTAAAAAAATTCTTATATTCTTGATTGAACTCCATTTTTTCTTTAGAACCCAAGTTGTAAGAAATCGTTACACCACCATAATAATAAAAATCATGCTTAACAGTGTTACCTCTTGGCTGTCCTTGTGGGTTTTCAAGTTTTTGACCAAAATAGGCGGGCATACGATAAGAATAGTCCGCTGCAACTTGATTCTGTTGGGCTAAAGCTGTTAAATCGGGATAATTACCGCTCACATCATCGAGATAATCCGTAAAAGCGTAGCGAAAACCAAATTCAAAGCCCAAATTGATGCGTTTTGTCGCAGCTAATTTAAAACCAACGCCAACAGGAATCGCCAAGGCAAAACGACTGTATGGTTTTCCGCCCTCCAAAAACTGCCCCTCAGTACCCAAAGGTTGTAAATCGGTTAAGATGCCATCAATCTTAGCTTGTGGATTGAAATACAAGCCCGCTACGCCCGCAAAAAAATAAGGTGCTGAAATATGACCGTCCAAAATATCATATTTTGTCAGATTGACTTCTCCTGTAATGGCAGCTTCATAAAGTGTAGTAATAGATTCCAAATTGCGACTTTTACGTGAGCCTGTGGCATATTTGTCGGAAGCTGTGAATGAACCGTATAAGGCACTCGCTTTCACGGCGAAAATGGGTGAATAATTCCAGCGTAAAAAAGCACCACCAGACTTGCCAAAAGAACGGGTGTCGGGTTTGTCGGGTTGTAAGTCGCCCATATAACTCGTTACGCCAGCTGTTAATCCTGCTTCAAAATATTGTGCTTTCGATTGAAGTGAATAAAGTAGAATAAAAATGAGTGCGATCAGTTTTCTCATGTTTTTAATGTTATCGTTATTGAGTAAGTATGAAAAATAAATTCAATTTTTGAATATTTATCAAAAACAATTCCAACTTTTACAAAGCGTTAATTTTGGTTTAACATTTTTTCTTTTTTTTAATATCATTGCTAATTACGATACCTGTTAATGACGGAACTGCAACCTTTACTTCGGTTTTTTATCGTTGGAAAACGTGTATATTTCAGAATAAAAAGTTACTTAGTCCATACAGAATAAATAATAGGTTTGGTTTTTGCGTTAAAATGGTAATTTTGGGGCAAAATATCAAACCAAAATATCATATCACTTTTCAAATTAAATAAATCAAAGTTAAAATGAGATTAAAAAATTTATTGTTTGCGGGGACAATCCTCGTTTTTAGTACAACAATTGACGCACAAACTAAAGCACCCGATAACTGGTTCAACCTCGACCCAACAGAAAATAATGTAAATGGTGTGAGTACTGAAAAAGTCTATTCCGACCTTTTGAGAGGAAAAAAAGGACAAACGGTTGTTGTTGCCGTTATTGATGGCGGGGTTGACTATATGCACGAAGACTTGAAAGACATTATGTGGCACAATCCACGTGAAATTCCAGGTAATGGCATAGACGACGACAAAAATGGTTATATTGATGATGTTTATGGCTGGAACTTTTTAGGCGGCAAAGATGGTCGCAGCGTCAACCATGAAACGCTTGAAATTACCCGTCTTTATGGCAAATTGAAGCCTAAATATGACGGTGCTGACCCAGCAAAATTGTCTAAATCAGAGAAAAAAGAATACGAACAATACCAGACAGCTAAAAAAGAAGTGGAAACCAAGCTTCAAGAAGGTCAAGAAGCTTTGGCGGAATACGAAGGCATGAAAACCACTTATTCAAATGCACTTGACGCTGTTGAAGGTGCTTTAAATGGCAAGGCAATTAACAAAGCCAATATTGATGCTATCAAAGTTGGTACCAACCAAAACCTCATTATTGGTAAAAATATTTTAGCTAAAATGATGGGTTTGGGTAAAGATGTGTCAAGCTTTGCAGCCATTAAAACGGAACTAATTGACCCTATTCAAGAAGGTGTTGAGTATTATGAATCAAAAGTAAAGTATCAATACAATCCTGAGTTTAATCCACGTGCAGAAATTGTTAAAGACAATTATGCTAATAGTTACGAACGTAATTACGGTAATAATGATGTGAAAGGACCTGATGCGATGCACGGAACACACGTTGCGGGTATCATTGGCGCAGCCCGAACCAACAACGTAGGTATGAAAGGTGTAGCAGATAATGTCCGTATCATGGGTGTTCGTTGTGTACCTGACGGTGACGAGCGCGACAAAGACGTGGCAAATGCCATTATTTATGCGGTTGACAATGGTGCTTCTGTTATTAATATGTCTTTTGGTAAAAGCCAATCTTGGGATAAAATAGCTGTTGATAAAGCCGTTAAATATGCGCAATCAAAAGACGTGCTTCTCGTTCATGCTGCGGGAAATGATTCAAAAGACAACGATGCGGGAGATACAAATTTCCCTAATGCCCGTTTTGAGAAAAAAGGATGTTTCCGTCCTAAAAAAGCAAAAAACTGGATAGAAGTAGGTGCTTTGTCTTGGAAAAAGAATGAAGATGCCGTAGCTGATTTCTCAAACTATGGCAAAGCCAATGTTGATGTTTTCGCTCCGGGCGTTGATATTTATTCAACATTGCCTGAAAATCAATATAAAAACTTATCAGGTACTTCAATGGCTTCTCCTGTTTGTGCAGGTGTTGCAGCGGTTATTCGTTCTTATTATCCCGAATTGACGGCTGAACAAGTTAAAGAATGTATTGAAAAGTCAGTTGTAAAGCAAGACTATAAGGTTAAAAAACCGGGTACTGAAGAAAAAGTGTCTTTCAGCAGTTTAAGCCGTACAGGTGGTGTCGTCAATGTTTACAACGCTGTAAAATTGGCAGGTCAGATGAAAGGTAAGAAGAAAAATGTGCCGCGTGCTTAATTTTTAAAAGCATCATTAATAAAAAATAAAAGGCAATCGATAGGGAACTTTCGGTTGCCTTTGTTTTTACCCCCCTCAGTATAAAATGATTATAAAGGTATAGAACAAGACATTGCCCCAAAACCTGCTAAAAAATTAAGCACTCTCCTGTTTTTGTATAATTACAACGTATCTTTGCGGACTTTTTAATCAAAAAACAACCTCTATACTAAGGGGGGCATTTTTTATAAAATATAAAGTATTGAAAACTAAGACGTTAAAGAGAGATAAAGTCAATGTCATCACGCTCGGTTGCTCAAAAAATACAGTGGATTCAGAGAACCTGATGACGCAACTCAAAGCGAACGATTTTGATGTCAAACACGACAGCGACCGCAAAGCCAATATCATTATTGTTAATACGTGCGGCTTCATAGACTTAGCAAAACAGGAGTCTGTCGATACCATTTTGGAGTATGCAGACTTGAAAACACAAGGGCAAATTGATAAACTATACGTCACAGGCTGTTTGTCGCAACGTTATAAAGACAATCTTGAAGCAGAAATACCAGAAGTAGATGCCTTTTTTGGGACGCTCGAAATGCCGCAACTATTGGCAAAACTCAATGCCAATTATCAACATGAATTGATAGGTGAGCGGTTGATTTCAACGCCTAGCCATTTTGCTTACCTTAAAATTTCGGAAGGTTGTAACCGTACTTGTTCGTTTTGTGCGATTCCATTGATGCGTGGCAAACATGTTTCTCGACCCATTGAAGAATTGGTAAAAGAAACTAAAAACTTAGCCCGTCAAGGGGTTAAAGAAATCATGTTGATTGCACAGGAATTGACATATTATGGTTTGGATTTGTATAAAAAACGTGAATTATCACAGCTTTTGGAGGCTTTACATGAGGTTGAAGGCATCGAGTGGATACGTTTACATTACGCCTATCCGTCGAAATTTCCAATAGAAGTTTTTGATGTTATGGCGCGTTTGCCAAAGGTTTGTAAGTACCTCGATATGCCTTTGCAACATGCTAATAATGGCGTTTTGGCGCGTATGCGTCGCCAAATTACGCAAGAAGAAACCGTAGAATTAAT
>JAYTUR010000874.1:0-3978 GCA_043744475.1 Saprospiraceae bacterium
AAACCCAACACTATGGATATTTTCAATCTTTATACGCGGGTCTTTGCTTAAATATTTACGCAAACGTGAAATGAAAACATCCAAACTGCGCCCTAAAAAGTAATCATCTTCGCCCCAAAGGGTTTCCAAAATATGAGAGCGTTTGATGACTTCATGCTTGTTTTCGAGGAACATTTTGAGCAAATCGGCTTCTTTTTGGGTCAAATTTTTAGATTCATCGCCAAATTTCAAGGTCAAATTTTTATGGTCTAAAAGATAATTACCGACAGTCAAATAGGTTGGAAGCGGTGCGGTGCTGACTTTTGAACGGCGTAGAAAAATCTCAATTTTCAAAATGAGTTCTTCAATGCTGAATGGCTTTGTCATATAGTCATCAGCACCCAAACGCAAGCCTCTGATACGGTCTTCTTTCATGGATTTAGCCGTCAAAAAGATAATCGGAACTTGCGTGTTGAACTTCCGAATTTCCTCTGCTATCGTAAAACCATCGGTATCGGGTAGCATAACATCGAGAATACATAAGTCATAACTATCCTGTCGTATCAAATCCATCGCTTCCTTTCCAGTAGCGCAATAGGTGACTTTATAGTCTTGAAGTTCAAGGTTGTCACGTGTAACGAAGCTCAAACTTTCGTCGTCTTCGACATAAAATAAATGTGCTTTCATAAACATTAAAGTTTTCTTTCCAAATAAGTTTTCGTTGGTTTTGTGCAAAAATAATTGATTTTCAATAAATTACAAACGGCTTATACTGAGGGGGCTATTTTTTTATAATTGGTGTTTTTCAAAATGTCTAAGCAAACGACTCCGAAGGCTTCACTTTTTTCGGTACGGTTGCTTCAATCACCTTAGGCATATCAATGATAATTTTAGTGCCTTTGTTGACTTCCGATTCTAAATCAATGTGCCAACTATGCGCTGAAATGATGTTTTTGACATAAAACAAGCCTAATCCAAAGCCTTTGACGTTGTGAATATCGCCTGTTGGCACGCGATAAAAACGGAAAAAAACTTTTTTATGGTGCTCTTTATCAATCCCTACACCTTTGTCTTGAATGACGAGACGGAGATTTTTACCCATATCAATCGTTTGAATGGTAATTTCAGGCTTGTCATTCTGACAATATTTCATGGCATTATCAAGTAAATTATGCAGAATATTGGTCAAATGAAGCGCATCTGCTTTTATGTAGGGTTGAGATGCTTTGAGTTTTTGTTTTAAAATACCTTGTTTTTCTTCGATTTTTACTTGTATAGAAGGCAAAATGCTCGCTAAAAGTTCATGCAGGTTGATAACTTCTTTATTGAGTTCAAGCGAATTTCTATCAATACGTGTCAATTGCAACACTTTTTCGACCTGTGCATTCAGCCGATGATTTTGTTCTCTGATGATTTGAGCATAACGCGACAGGCGCGGATCGCTTTGAATGATGGGGTTTGAAACGAAGACATCTGCCGCTACTTTTATCGTCGAAATAGGCGTTTTGAATTCATGCGTCATATTATTGATAAAGTCTTTTTGTAGTTCCGACAAGCGTTTTTGTCGCAAAATGACCGTTAGAGCATAGATAAAAAAGATAACAGTGAGTAGTGAAATCGCCGTAAAAACCAACATGAAACTGATGCCTGAAAAAATCGAAGATTCTCGTTTTGGGAAACGCACCACAAAATAATAGGTCGCATCGGCAAGCATCGGCAGGTTTTTATCCACTTTTAATGAATCCCGCGAGGAAGCGGAGTAACTGACGTATTTGCCGTAAACCATTTTTTCGTCGTGACAATCGTAAATAGCATAATCAAAATCCTCTGTCAAGGCAGAAGATTCAAAGTTTTTGCGAAGGAAAAAATCTAAGTTTGAAGCATCAATTTTGGAGTTGATGTTGACAGCGTAGGTATTTTTTGATAGCCTTTTGACGAGATTCGGTGGCAAAATCGTTTGATTCACAGAAGACAATTCTTTCGCCGCATTGAGCAAGGAAATATTGACGGATACGTCGAAATCACGCTCTTTGAGGTTGTATGCCTGCAAAATGATGTACATCTGCGACGAAATGACGAAAATAATGGCTAATGCGCCTAGCAAAACAATGCGTTGTATGGTCTGATTATTCATGGTTCAGAAGTTTTAACATTTTCAACCGTTCTATCAATAAGGCTTACATTAGATATTTTGTAAAATTATTTTTTTTAATCTATAAAAACAAGAATAACAGCTCATTAACAGCCAATTAACAAAGATAAAGTTTTTCGTTCTAAACTTTACCGTTTACTACTATAACGATTTCTCCTTTCGTAACGCCTTCTGTTTTGTAATAATTCAGCAAATTACTGAGGGGGTCGGTTTTTACTTCTTCGTGCATTTTTGTCAACTCCCGACACACACACGCCATGCGCTCCTCGCCACAAAACGTTGCCAATTCCTCCAAACATTTAACGAGGCGATGCGGACTTTCGTACAAAATAAAGGTATTTTCAAGACTTGACAAATACTTTAATCTTGTTTGCCGTCCTTTTTTATGTGGCAAAAAGCCTTCAAAATGGAACATATTACAAGGCAAACCCGAAGCGACAAGAGCAGGAACAAACGCTGTTGCACCGGGTAAAGCCTCTACGCGTACACCTTCTCGCACACACTCGCGCACCAAAAGAAAGCCCGGGTCTGAAATCGCTGGTGTGCCTGCGTCGCTGATTAAAGCCATTTTTGCACCGCTTTTGAGTTGCTCAACAAGACCCCTCAGTATCGTGTGTTCATTGTGGGCATGAAACGATTTCAGGGGTTTGACTATCTCAAAATGGTCGAGCAACCGTTTTGACGTGCGGGTATCTTCTGCAAGTACCACATCAACTTCGCGCAAAACGCGTAAGGCTCGCAAAGTGATGTCTTCAAGGTTGCCTATGGGTGTCGGAACGACGTAAAGCATTGTTTTATAGTGGATAATGAATAGCGGATAATAGATAGTTGATAATGGATAATTCTAAACATTATCCATTATCAACTGTCCATTATTCATTTAATCATTGTTTTTTAATGAAAAAGTATATGTTTCCATAATTGGATTGATTAATAGCTTTTCGCAAGCTATTTTTACTTTATCGTGGGCAGCTTGCTCTGAATCGGCAGCGATAATGAGACGAATATGTTTACCAATGCGTACGTCTTCGACACCTAGGATATCAATATGTGACATATTATTAGCAACTGTTTTTCCTTGTGGGTCAAGGAGTTCTTTGTGGGGCATAACGTCAATTTCGGCGATGAATTTCATAAATCACGGATTTAAACTGAATGAATGGATTTTTATGATTTTTATAACTTTTTGGTTTTCAACTGATTGAAAACGACATTTATCGAAACATAAATGACAATAAGCAGCGAGATAGCCGCTTCACGCATCAATGTTAAGAGGGTAATGGCAACCGCCGCAAAGATAAACCTTCTCTCGTTGCTGACCCAACCAAAGCCCTTGAATTTGAAGGAAAACATCGGAATTTCACTAACGAGGAGGTAACTACTTAGGGGTATCAAGGTGTATAAAAATGCTTTATTGGATACCAAAGCGTCCAATCCTTCCAATTCGTTTTGTTTTATAAGTAATAATCCAATAAAAAAAAGGGTATTGGCGGGTGTTGCCAAACCGATGAAATCAGTAGTTTGACGAGTATCAAGATTGAACTTTGCCAAACGATAACATGAAAAAGCGGTGATGATAAAAGCAGCAAGCGGCAGATAAGACTGTTCAAATGAAGAAGCTAAATCGCTGGTTTTGATGAGTTTATATAAAATCAACCCCGGCACAACGCCAAAAGACACCATATCCGCCAAAGAGTCCAATTCCCTTCCCATGTCCGATTTGACATTTAAGAGCCT
Source organism: Saprospiraceae bacterium (assembly GCA_043744475.1). Taxonomy (GTDB): domain Bacteria; phylum Bacteroidota; class Bacteroidia; order Chitinophagales; family Saprospiraceae; genus JAAFJT01. The sequence goes on from JAYTUR010000874.1 coordinate 3,869, forward strand.
TGCAACTAAGCCATCGAAGAAGTCGGCGACGAGTGCGACGATGAGAAAAATGCACCCCTCAGTATAACGACCGTTTTGAATGCTAACGAGGGCGCACGAGCCGCAAAAAA
>JAYTUR010000875.1:0-3973 GCA_043744475.1 Saprospiraceae bacterium
CTTCGCTATAAAAAAAATTCTTTAGTACGCTTTTCGAGCGTAGCTAGAAACAGTGAGTAATCGCTCTTGTTGAGAATTTATTATACACCCGAAACAGTGAGTGACTGATATTTAAGGATTTTTGTTTTATAAGAATACTCTTTAGCTTTACACTGAGGGGTATGCAGATTAGGGAAATTTTAAAAATTTCCCTAATCTTTCAAATATTTAATAACCACTTGACTAACAATCATTTATGGCAATAGAAAGACGTTTTTTTAAAAGAAAAGTGCTGCTACAAGAAAGCAAAGAACTCGGTTTTGGCACAACTGATGCCCGACAACGGCGACTCATAAATCGAGATGGGACGTATAATTACATACGTTTAGGTATGCCATTTTATCAAACCTTTAATGTTTTCCATTTTTTGATAACGGCAACATGGCTTCGATTGATGCTCGTGATTATGTTGTGGTACACAGTTGTCAATGCCATTTTTGTCGCTGTATATTATATGGTAGGTATTAATGAATTGACGGGTATGATGTACAACAATGAAATGTCCAAATTCTGGGAAGTATATGTCTTTTCGGCTCAAACCTTAACGACGGTGGGTTATGGGCGTGTCAACCCGATGGGTTTTGGGGTCAGTGCGCTTGCGTCGCTTGAGGCATTAGTCGGTTTGATGAGTTTTGCGATTATTACGGGTATTTTGTACGCCCGTTTTTCAAAAGCCCCTTCGATTCTGATTTATTCCCAAAAAGCAGTCATTGCGCCTTTTACTTGGCAAGGGCAGGAAATAACGGCTTTGATGTTGCGTATTGCCAACGTGTATAACACTTCTTTGATGAATATGACGGCACAATTGACCGTCAGTTTGCTTGATTTTGAGTCGTTGGATGCGGCAGGAAACCCGATACGTCGTTTTATGGCGCTGCCTTTGGAGCGAGATACTATTACTTTTTTCCCGTCTTCATGGACAATCGTGCATCCGATTGATGAAAATAGCCCATTCTATGGCATGAATCAAGCAGATTTTGAGAAATCGCTACCCGAAGTCATGATTTTAATGAGTGGTTTCGATGATACTTTTGACCAAAATGTGTATTCCAGATATTCCTATTCATTAGAAGAAATGGAATGGGGCGCAAAGTTCATTAAACTGTTTGGTTTCAATCCTGAGGGGCAGGCGACGGTGGATTTAGGCAATTTGCATACTTTTGAAAAGAAAGAAATTGACCATTTAGTGCCTGTTTTGGAGAAAACGGAATGAAGAATGATCTAATTTTTGGAAGTTTTAAACTTTCCAAAAGTTGTGTAAGTAATTTTTGTAAATAATTGATTTTAAAGTACTTAAATCAATATTAGCTGTTTCACAATAAGCCTCATAAACTTGCTGAATATCCATGTCTTTATCATCTGTTTCAAAAAAAAGGCGTTCAGTTGGAATTTGTAAGAGCGATTGACTAAAAATGCCCCCCCTCAGTATAGCCGACCCAATGGAGATATAAAAACCATGTTTTAACAGTTCTTTTAATATCGTTTCGTTTTTGTTAAAACCATGAATAATCATCGGAACAGTCGGTTTTAGCTTCTTTTTCAAGGCAATAACTTCATTGAAAGCCCGAACGCAGTGAATGATAACCGGTTTTTGAACCGATTCCGCTAAACGGATTTGTTTTGAAAAAATATTGATTTGAAAATCAAGACTTTCTCCTTTTAGTTTGTCCAAACCAATTTCACCAATAGCGATAATATTTTGATTATCAATAAGTTGAGTTATTTTTTCAAAATCTCTTTCACCATTTTCTTTTGCCAAAAACCATGGATGCAAACCGACAGAAGCGAAATGCCCACCTTTCCTGATGTCATTGGGATTTCGTACCCCCTCAGTATAAAGAGCATTTTCCCATTCATTTTGTGTGAAATTTTGAATAGAAATGACATTTTCATCTGTTTTTGAAAAATGTGTATGAATGTCAACGAATGGTATCATGGTGTAAATGTATATTTTTGCCGAAAAATGGTGATTTTAAACTAAAATTTGCCATTTTCGCTTTTCTAAATAAAATCAATAACATCTTTTCAATCCGTTTAAATCAGTGATTTATGACTATCAACGAAAAAATCGCCGCGATACGCCATTTGATGACCACCCATAGCTTAGATGCATACATCATCCCAACGAGTGACCCTCACCAATCTGAATACCCCGCTTCTCTTTGGCAATCCCGCGCTTGGATTTCAGGCTTCACAGGCTCAATGGGCTACGTAACTATTACGAAATCAACGGCTTATGTGTGGACAGATAGCCGATATTTTATACAATGTGAAATGGAAATCAAAGATTCAGCTTTTGAATTGAAAAAACAAATACAGCAAGGCGCACCCGAACATGTGGAATGGTTAGCGGAAAATTTGACTGAAAACAGTCGTGTGGGTTGTGACAGTTCTTTGTTTTCCGTTGGACAAGTGCGTGGTATGCAAAAGCTGTTTGAGAAAAAAAATATTCAACTTGCAACAGATGTGGACTTGATTTCACCGATTTGGAAAGACCGCCCGTCTTTGCCGAAGGCAGAAGTTTTTGAACATGATGTCGTTTTTGCAGGTAAATCACGGGCCCAAAAACTCGCTGATATTCGCATGAAAATGACAGCAAAAGATGCTAATTTTCATTTAGTTACAACACTTGACGATATTGGTTGGACGCTCAATTTACGTGGTTCGGACGTTGAATGTAATCCCGTTTTTGTGGCGTATTTGGTGATTGGCATGGAACGTTGTGATTTGTTTATAGAACCATCAAAAGTACCTGCGGACATTAAAACAGCATTGAACAACGATGGTGTTATCATCAGACCGTACGGATTTATTAATGATTTTTTGACACAACTTGATGAAAGTCAAACGATTACGGTTGATTCGAATAATATTAATTTTCAACTATTTAGCTTGTTAGACCGCGTTCATGTCCTCGAAGGTGAAACTTTCTCAACAATGATGAAAGCCTTAAAAAATGAAACAGAACAACGATTGATACGTGAAGTCATGGTTAAAGATGGTGTAGCTTTGACAAAAGCATTTATGTGGTTGGAAAAAACACTGTTGGAACGCACCGTTCAAGAGTTTGAAATGTCTTCGATGTTGGCACAATACCGCAGCGATCAAGCGCATTATTTTGGTGAAAGTTTTAATGCGATTATAGGTTACAACGGCAATGGAGCAATCATTCATTATCGTCCCGACCCGCATCATTCGGCGGAAATTGAGCGAAAAGGCATTCTTTTACTTGATTCAGGTGGTCAATATGCTGATGGCACGACAGATATTACGCGAACCATATCTTTAGATGGCGCACCGACTGATGAACAACGTCAAAATTATACGGCTGTACTGAGGGGGCATATTGCGGTCGCAGAGTTGCGGTTTCCCGAAGGAACGAAAGGCATTCAGATGGATACGTTGGCGCGGCAATTTTTGTGGCAATTGGGTTTGAACTTTGGGCATGGCACGGGTCATGGTGTTGGCTTTTTTATGAATGTGCATGAACCGCCGCAAGGCATCGTAGGCGTTATCAATGCACGCGGCACGACAGCACACCAATTGGGTATGTTGACATCGAATGAACCCGGATTTTACAAAGAAGGCGAATACGGTATTCGCATCGAAAATTTGGTTTTGGTCGTTGAAGATAAAAAAACGGATTTTGGCACATTCTATAAATTTGATACGGTGACATTGTTTCCAATAGATACGAATTTGGTTGATAAAACAGTTTTAACTTCTTCAGAGCGTGATTGGATAAATAATTATCACACAAGAGTTTATGAGCAATTGTCGCCTCTTTTGAATGATTTGGAAATTGCGTGGTTAAAAAGAAAATGTCAAAAAATATAAATTAACGTGAGTTCGGAGATACAATCACGCCCTGTTTCTCGCTTCGCTCGAAAGGCGTACGAGTAAGAAATCTATTGGGTTGAGCTTATTTTTGATA
>JAYTUR010000876.1:0-3964 GCA_043744475.1 Saprospiraceae bacterium
GCCCATACTGAGGGGTTGTTTTTTTCTGTAATCACTTTGTCCTTAACGTTTTTCATTGTTTGATAGTCCGTTGTCAAGGGCGAAAAGACCGTTTCGTAAAGTTTTTGATAACCGCCGATGCGTTTTGGCACGACAACGTTGTTGTTCCACGCTTGCGTAACGGTCTCGTAACTGCTGTCAAATTTTATTTTTGAAATAGTTTTGACATAAACACCCGACAAAACAAAGGCTAAAAGCGAGTTCATGCCCAATACTAAAATCGGCTTCGTCCAACCACGCCACCCTTTGACATCAATCAACCAAATCAACGCAGCATTGATGACCAAACAAAAACCCGCCATGAAAACAACATAACTCGATGACCAAATCGGCTTATTGATTGGAAACGCAAAGTTCCAAATTTGACCGACGACTAAGGCGGCTATGCCCCAAAGGAACATCACTTTTACTAAGTCTCTACGGTCGGGACGTGAATCAACCAAAAGGCCCGTAAAATAGCCCAAAATGACTGAAACGACTGCTGGCAACGTGGACAACAAGCCTTCCGGGTCGAAAGATAAGCCGCCATAACCTTTGTAAAGATGTGAAGCACCTAAAACCCAACGGTCGAATTGTGTGACGATATTGTTTTCGATGCCTAAATATTGTGTACCATCGTGGAAGCCAAAAGGATAGGTGGCATCGCTGAAAAAATACATCATTGCCCAATAACCCAACAAAATCGCTGCTGCAATGAGGGCAACTGTGCGCTTGCTAAATGATACACAAATTAATGTGCCTAACATATAAGCAATGCCAATACGTTGTAAAACGCCCATTATCCGCAAGTTATGATAATTGGGCAAGGAGTTGAGTAGCATATTTAAACCCAAACCAATTAGGAAAATCATGATGCCGCGCTTGATTATTTTATAATACAAAGCACGCGGCGCACCATTTTGGTATTTTTTCAAGGAAAACCAAGCGGCTACACCAACGGTAAATAAGAAGAAAGGATAGACAAAATCCGTCGGTGTCCAACCCGACCATTTGGCGTGTTCCAGAGGAGGATAGATGAACGCCCACGTGCCAGGGTTGTTGACCGTAAACATGAGCGCAATCGTTAGACCGCGAAAAACATCGAGCGCGACTAAACGTTGCGCATTGGGAATAGATGCCATTTTTTTAATGTATAAGGGATAATGGAAAGCGGATAATGGAAAGCGGATAATGAAAAGCGAGTTAGTTACTACTAACAGCTTTACATTATCCATTAATTAAGCATTAAAGCTACTGAAAAATAAGAATTTCAAGCCTATTGAAAACTTTTTTTTACTCCCCCCAGTAATTTGTCTTGATTTTTCGAGAAATAGGACTATTTTTGCGGCGCTGTTTAAAGAAATGGTCCGGTAGCTCAGTTGGATAGAGCAACTGCCTTTAAGTAAAAATAGGAGCCTTCGTTCAGAAAAAGAATGGGCGAAGTGGACGATGCCGTATCGGTGAAGCCTAAAATTTGCAAAAATCATGGTAATACCGAGGAAATTCCTAATCTTTGGGTATGAAAATACATCATACTAAAACGAAAGGAGATTTAGGCGTTTTGAAATCTCAAGCAGATTTGTGTAGTAAAGGGTATCTTGTTTGCCTTCCGCTATCTGAACATGCGCCATTTGATTTAGTTGTTTATAAAAACACTAATTTTCAAAGAGTGCAAGTAAAAAGTCGTACGATTGATAAAAATGGTTGTATCAATGTTCGATTTGAACATAGTTATTCAGATAGCAAAGGAGTCCACACTAATAGAGTTAATCTTGAAGAGATTGATTTTTATTGTGTATATTGTTTAGACAATGATACTTGTTATTATTTTGACCCAAGAAATTGGAAAAATGGTACTACGCTGTCTTTGAGGGTAGAAACACCGAGAAATAATCAAAAAGTGAATGTCAAATTTGCTGATGATTATCGGGAAGTTCCGTAGAGACTAAACGCATCGCACCTGAAATGGTGAAGTTATAGTCCAGACCATCAAATTCCGAAACTGTCGGAAGTGGTGAAAACCATAGTGGTATGCTAAGCAGTAGGTCATTGGTTCGAGTCCAATCCGGATCACTTTTACAGCAAAAGTCCTTGTAAACATCAGTTTGCAAGGACTTTTTTGTTTCATAATCCAAGCCAACGCTCAATCATTAATTGTTGGGATTATGCTCTGACGAATATCATTCCATTCAAATTTCCTTTCCATAGCACCATATTTTTCCAAGTGGGCGCGGGTTTTTGCCGCAAAATTTGACATTTTTATGCGTTCATCGGCGGGCATATTGAGTTCATCTTCATGCCCTTCGATGGGCGAGATGGGTAGTGCAAAATATTGAACACGACCATGCTGATAAGGTGTGTAACGAATGACTGGAATATAAAAATAATCGTTGATGCGAACTTGCCCATTTTGTTTTTCTAAGTTGACTTCAAAGACGATGCCCCCCTCAGTATTCACAAAAGGTTGAGACGAAATGAAGTTGCCTAAAGAATAAGCCGTTAGGAAATCTACCCGTTTTTTATTTAGCATAACTTGCTCATTTTTAATGGGTTGGACAACGTGTGGGTGTGAGCCTATGACCAAATCGCTGCCCCACGAATGAAGCAAACGAGCGACTTCACGTTGATTGTTGTTCTCATTGATTTCATGCTCTTCGCCCCAATGTAGGAAAGTGATGATGACATCAGGTTTCATGCGGAGGGCTTCTTTTAGGTCTTTTTTTATGTCATTCATCACCAAACGATTGACAACTGCTGGCGGCGTTGTGGCATAGCCGTTGGTGTGGTGCGTATAGTTTAAAAGGGCTATTTTAAAACCATTTTTATAGACAATAAAGGGATAAAAAACCTTGCGGCGAACGGCATCGGTGAATGTACCGGTCTGTAAAAAGCCTTGTTTTCTAACAGCATCAATGGTGTGGTTCAAGCCTTCTAAACCGCCATCAAGAGCATGATTGTTTGAAGTGACTAAAATATCAAAACCACCTTTTTTTAAGCCTTCGGCTAAATCGTCAGGACTTCTGAAATTGGGATAACCCGTGTAGGGTGGGTGTCCGGGCAGCGTACATTCCAAATTGCCAAAAACGAGGTCGGCTTTGTCAAAAATAGGTTTTATGTATTTAAAACAAGATACATAATCATATTGATTCTCCTCCAATTTAGCCGATTCAATTTGAGGTAGTTGCGACATAATATCGCCAGCAAACATCAATTTGATGGTTTGAGACTCTACTTTTTCGTCTTTTTCGTCTTTTTTAGGCGAAAAAGGCGTTGGATACTGAGGGGGGGCTTCAGTTATATTTTCTCTTTTTTCATTACCACCTGACCAGAATAGGAGCGGTAAAAAAAAGATGATTATTCTCGAAAGCATGTTGTTTTGTTTTGGTTGCTAATCTATTTCGTCATTTTATGAACAAAACCCTTAATTTTTCTTTTTCAAAGTCATTAAATAACTTGTCAAATCCGCCAATTGTTGGTTGGTCATTGATTCGTGAAAACCCGTAGGCATAAGCGATTCTGCAAGTTGTTTTTTACTGACCATATCTTTGATTTTGTAGGATTGTAGTGCGCCATCTGACATTTTTATCATCCAATCAGTTTCGGTTCTGCTCGCCACCATACCCCTCAGTAATGTGCCGTCTTTCATCTTAATATCCCAACCTTCATAGCCAAAACTGATGCCTGCATCGGGGTATAAAATGGCTAAAAGTTGCCCTTCGGGTGGCAATTTTGAGCCAATTTCGGATAGTTTTGGCCCATAATCAACGCCTTCTCCGTTGATTTGGTGACAGGTTGAGCAGTAAGTTTTGAAGAGTTCCATCCCTGCTTTGGCATCGCCATTGAGTTTTAATAAATCGGGAATGGCGGGTATTTTTTTACCAACAGTCGCCGTGCCGCCCAAATACGCCGCTGCTTCGTTGCGAACACTTCTACGCCAAGCGTTGCT
>JAYTUR010000877.1:0-3961 GCA_043744475.1 Saprospiraceae bacterium
GTCGTCAGTGGTGACGAAAGAACCCGCAAACCGTTTCCGAAAATTTACGATACTTTACTCGAGCGTTACGAAGTAGCAGCGTCTGAAGCTGTTTTTATTGACGATTCACTTGTAAATGTGAAGGGCGCAGAGGCAGTAGGCATTCGGGGAATTCATTTTCAATCCGCAGAGCAGTTGAGGTCCGCTTTAAAAAGTTACGGCGTTGCTATTTGATCGTAACCGTCTTTGATGTCTGCCGTATTATATTTTAAATTTCATTAAATTATGAAATATATTTAGGTAAAATTACATTTTTTAGATATAAAATCCTGTCTGTTGCTCTCTAACAGTGAGGATAATTAACGCACCTACAAAAGCCATAACTTTGTGGCAAAGAAATACATCGCATCAAAGTAAATAAAAATGATATATCCTAAGATAACATTAGTTGGCGCAGGCCCTGGTGATCCCGATTTGATAACGATTAAAGGTATGAAAGCCTTGCAATCAGCTGATGTTGTGCTATATGATGCCTTGGCGAATGAAGAATTTTTGACTTATGCACCAGAAAAATGTGTTAAGATTTTTGTAGGAAAAAGAGCAGACAAACATGTTTATACTCAATTAGAAATCAATGATTTATGTGTCCAAAATGCTTTGCAGTTTGGTCATGTTGTGCGGTTAAAAGGTGGTGACCCCTTTGTTTTTGGACGTGGACATGAAGAGATGGCGTATGCAAAAGAAAAGGGTATTGAAGTCAATATCGTCCCGGGCATATCATCAGCAATTGCAGTACCTGCTTCTGTTGGTATTCCCGTTACAAGACGTGGATTGAGCGATAGTTTTTGGGTTTTGACAGGGACAACTTCGGACGGAAACATTTCGCAGGATTTACGGTTTGCAGTAAAAACGGATGCGACGATTGTTATTTTGATGGGGCTGGGTAACTTACACGGCATCGTTGCGTGTTACAAAGCCGAAGGAAAACATACATTACCCGTAGCTATTATTCAAAACGGTACTTTGCCCAATGAAAAAGCAGTATTTGGTACAATTGAAACGATAGAATCTATTGTTCAAAGAGAGGGTGTAAAAGCGCCGGCTATTATAGTCATTGGAAAAGTTGCGGAGGAGTTTTTGGAAAAAACGGATTCAAACACGCCATATACTGAGGGCGTAGAGTCTGAAATAACAAACCGTTTCCTTGAACCTAAAAACCAATTATTTCCCATTTTTGTTAAAATGCACCAACTCCAATTGCTGATTGTCGGCGGTGGTTATGTGGGTTTAGAGAAGATAACAGCCGTTTTGGAGAACAGCCCACACGCTGATATAACATTAGTTTCACCCGAAATTAGAGAAGAAATTGTCGCATTGTCCAAGTTATATCCCAATCTGAAATTGGTTTATAAGCGATTTGAAACAGATGATTTACAGGAAAAAGATTTAGTGATTGTTGCTACAAATGATAAACCTTTAAATCAACAAATAAAAGGGTGGGCGAGGGAGCGACGTATTATCTGTAACGTAGCAGATACGCCCGATTTTTGTGATTTTTATCTCGGATCAGTCGTCAAAAAGGGCAGTTTGAAGTTGGCGATTTCTACAAATGGCAAATCGCCCACGATGTCTAAACGCATACGTGAAGTCCTTGAAGACGCATTTCCAGATGAATTAGAAGAGATTTTTGATAATTTAAGGGAAATAAGGAAGACATTGAAGGTAGATTTCGCTGAAAAAGTGCAACGCCTAAATGCCATAACTTCTGTTTTGAAAAATGACAACCCATTTGATCATTGCGGCAACAATCATTGTCCTTACAAATGACTTAATTCAAGAACAATGACCAAAATACTATTCACTCGACCTATTGATGAGGCTTCGCGCAACACATTGAAGGAAGCAAAATTAGATTTTACAGAAACCAGTTTTCTAAGATATACCCCCTCAGTATCCGACGAGGTTTTGAGAGCCACTCGCTCTGGTTTGTCGCAACATCTTGTTTTTACAAGCCAAAATGCTGTGCGCATATTTTTCCAAACACTTGATAATCAACGACTTAAGCTACCTCATTTGACGCAATGTCATGCCATCTCTGGTTCGACAAAAAACATGCTTCAAAAATTTAATCATGCTCCAAACTTGACTGCGGACTCTGCATAATTGTTGGCTCGTGCTATTTTAAAGAGAAAAGACATTAACAACGTGACTTTTGTGTGCGGCAACTTACGTTTGCCCGATTTGCCCAATATTTTGACAAAGAACAATGTTGAAGTTCAAGATCTCGTCGTTTATCGCACCGAATGGACTCCCCTCAGTATCAGAACGCCCTATGATGCCATTGTTTTTTTTAGTACAAGTGCCGTGGATTCTTTTCTTATTAATAATAAGCTCAACCCCGAAATGCCGTTTTTTACACTTGGAAAAACAACGGCTACTTACCTAAAAAAGAAAGTTAAAGCCCAAAATGTCCATATTGCTGCAAAGCCAGAATTGCCTATTTTGGTTGAAACAATCATCGATAACTACACTTTACAGTGAAACCGTAAAAACATTTTTACTGCAAAATGTTTTTACGCTTACTATTACATCCATAATAAAGCGGTCAAAATTTGATACATCGCCGTTATTAACAAAGCACAATCGTCTTTCTTTGCGAGCGGAGCGAAGCAATCTGTGTAACTATGGGAGATTGCTTCGCTCCGATACTGATGAACAGCATTCTAAACATGAATCATCCTGAACTTTGTCAAAGATAGCTGAAACTTTCCCGATATAAGAATGTGAAATCCAATTACGCACAAACTGTATTTTTATAATTAACGAATATTATTTTATAAAAACCTTATTGACTATATTAAATTTTGTTAAATCTTGATTTTTGAAATAAAAAATGGAAATTTAATTTTTCGTGAAAAAAATTTGATAATGTGAACAAAGCACGTTTATCTTTGTGCTATTAATTCTATAAAATTTGTAGAATTAGAGTTTTCAGAACTAATATTTAAACGAAAAAAGTGGTTAACTTTTTGAAAGAATAACCTAAAACGCTCATCAATGACAATTTTGAATGAAATTGCTGAAACCTTAGTAGGCAAAAATATAACGGAGCAATTGAGGTTTCTCGCAGCAGCATACCCCAATCAAGTTTCTTTTTCAACCAGTTTTGGTATTGAAGATCAAGCGATTACGCACTTTATTTTTTCAAATAAATTGCCCATTCGTGTTTTTACACTCGATACAGGACGTAATTTTCAAGAAACGTATTCAACATGGAACAAAACATTGTTGAAATACGGGCAGACCATTGATGTTTTTTATCCCAATACTGAGGGGGTCGAAAAATTGGTTCGGCAAAAGGGACCGAACAGTTTTTACGATTCCGTCGAAAATAGAAAAGAATGTTGTTATATCCGCAAAGTTGAACCATTGAATAGAGCATTGAAAGGGCAACAAATTTGGATTACAGGTATACGAGCCGAGCAGTCTCCAAATCGCCACGATATGACCAACCTCGAGTGGGACGAAGCACATGAACTTATCAAGTTTCATCCAATTTTTGATTGGTCTTTTGATGAGGTGCGTGACTTTATCGCATCAAATGGCATTCCTTACAATCCACTCCACGATAAAGGTTTTGTTTCCATCGGTTGCGCACCTTGTACAAGAGCGATTGCGTCGGGTGAAGACTTTCGCGCCGGACGTTGGTGGTGGGAAGATGCCTCAAAAAAAGAATGTGGTTTGCATATTACCACAAGCGAATTAAGTGGAATTATGCAGTTAGAAGAAAATACAAGTAATTAAAAATCAATTAATTATCAAACAAAATATTATTTTATGTCAACACTACTAATGCCTGAACCACCCGTTTTTAACGTAATAACAAAACCCACAAAGTCCCATACACGTTGGGACTATCTCGACCAATTGGAGTCAGAATCCATCCATATTTTACGCGAAGTAGCGGGTCAGTTTGAGCGTC
>JAYTUR010000878.1:0-3957 GCA_043744475.1 Saprospiraceae bacterium
AGAATTAAAAGTTGATTTGGTACAACTCATTATGGCAATAGACGATAAGAAAACCTTGCGAAAGATGATGAAAGCTTGTAAAAAAGTTGCCAAAAAAAATGATTGGTGGCATGATGTTCCGAAAGCTCACCGAAAACGCATTAAAAAGTCGTATAAAGAAAGTTTCGACCCTGACAATTGGGTTGACCACGAAGAGGTTGTCAAAATGTCGAGACAATGGTTAAATGAAAAACCTTGAAGCAATTTTATACCCTCAATATTTCAAAACTAAAAAATCAATAACGCATTGATTATCAATATATTTACATGAAAAAAAATAAAAAAACGGAGAATAAAATTTCCACAAATGCACTCCAAAAAGGTATTCTAAAACTCTTTCGAGATAACCCTACCAAAAGATTTTCAGCACGACACATCATTGAGAAGTTGGGTATTGGCAACAATAAAGACTCCGTGCAATATGCCCTCGACCAATTGGAACTCTCGGGTGAACTGACCGCAGAACAAACAAAACCCGTTATTGTCAAGAAGAAATTTGTGCCGCGTGAAGAAACGACTGCATCTTCAAATGGCGAACTCAAAGAACTGAATCCACAAGCGAAACCGCAAAGAACGTCGAATGCACGACGTGGCACGTATGAAGGCATCGTAGATATGACCAAAACGGGTGCGGGTTATGTGATTTGCGAAGGTTTAGAAAACGATGTATATGTACCCGCCAAACTCACCAATGGTGCGATGAACGGCGACCGTGTGAAAATAAGCGTTTATTTTCCTGCCGATGGTCGCGGCGGCAACCGCAGAAAACCCGATGGCGAGGTCATTGAGATTGTGAAACGCGCAATGGATCACTTTATTGGCGTGTTTATTATGACCAGAAAATTTGCGGTCGTTACGCCTGACCGTGTAGATGTGCCTGAAATTTTTATCCGCATGGACGATACAAAAGACGCTCAAGACGGTGAAAAAGTGGTCGTTCAAATAACCGATTGGGGCGAAGGGCGGCATAAAAAACTGTTTGGTAAAGTCACAGCGATACTCGGTCAACCGGGTACGAGCAATATCGAAATGCAAGCAATTTTGATAAATAATGGCTTTAATATCACGTTTCCCGACGATGTTTTGGCAGAAACAGCGATGATTGACGACGATACGCAGCGCGTTGAGGCGCATACTGAGGGGGATGGTTATAAGATTAGAAGAGATTTTAGGGGCATCACCACTTTTACAATTGACCCTTACGATGCTAAGGATTTTGACGATGCTTTGTCCTTTCAAGTTTTGAAAAATGGCAATATCGAAATTGGCGTTCATATCGCTGATGTGACGCATTATATTAAGCCACAAACGGCACTTGACCGCGAGGCTTATTTGCGTTCGACCTCTGTGTATTTGGTTGACCGCGTGTGTCCAATGTTACCCGAAAGGTTGTCAAATGAGCTCTGTTCGTTGCGTCCCAATGAGGATAAATTGACTTTTTCAGCTGTTTTTGAATTTGACGACAAATACAAAATCGTTAACAAATGGTTTGGTAAGACGATTATTCACTCCGACCGTCGCTATGCTTATGAAGACGCACAAGTGATTTTGGAAGAAGGTGCAGGCGATTTTTCGCATGAATTGTTGAAAATGAATCAAATAGCGCACCATTTGCGCAAAAAACGCTTTAAAGACGGGGCAATCAATTTTGAAACCGATGAGGTTAAATTCAAATTAGATGAACACGGTGTGCCTATTGAGGTTTTTGTAAAAGAAAGAAAAGAAGCCCACATGCTCATCGAGGACTTTATGTTGTTGGCAAATAAAGAAGTGGCTACGTTCATAGCAAAACGAGATGCGCGTTCCCGTTCAAAAGGCATCGAAGTGCCTTATATTTATCGGATTCACGACTTACCTGATGTAGATAAATTAAGGGATTTTGCTTCGTTTGCCAGTGAATTAGGCGTAAAAATGAACCTTGATACGCCTCAAAACATTGCTAAATCGCTGAATGAATTGGCAAAAAAAGCAGAGAAAGATGAAAACCTGAAAGTGTTAACACCGATAGCGATTCGTTGTATGGCAAAAGCGGTTTATTCATCGGACAATATTGGGCATTATGGTTTGGCATTCGAATATTACAGTCATTTTACTTCGCCGATTCGCCGTTATTCCGATGTTTTGGCACATCGTATTCTGTTTGAAAATTTACAAACCATTAAACGGGTTGACAAAGAAAAACTTGAAGACCAATGTAAACACATCTCAAAACAAGAGAAAAAAGCCTCTGATGCAGAGCGTCAATCCATCAAATACAAGCAAGTTGAGTATATTAAAGGTCATATTGGAGATACCTTTGAAGGCATCATCAGCGGCATGATTGAACGCGGCGTTTTTGTTGAAATCAAACACATGTTGACTGAGGGAATGGTTGATTTTGCACGTTGTCCCGAACCTTTTGAGGTTGAATCTTCGCGCTTGCGGGCACGTGGTGTTCGGTCAGGTAAAATTTTGAAAATGGGTCAACCTGTTACGGTTCAGATTGTTGCTGCAGATTTGGAAACGCGGCAGATTGATATGCGGTTGATTGATTATTAGTCGTTTATGGTTTGAAATTTCTTATAACATTAGAACATGGCGAAATACTGAGGGGGTATTGACGCTCTGAAAAATGCCTTCTTGCTGAGTGCGAGGGGGCATTTTTTGTTGGAAATACTGAGGGGGTGTTGTCGCACTCATTCACTTATCAGCCAACCTTTACAAAAATCCTTCGCGCACTTGACTTGAGTTCACTGCTTGTTTCCTTTTCGCAAAACGCCTATAACAAGGGTTTTATTTGAGTAAAAACTATGTTTTTGATGTATTGGTTTATGCAATAGAGAAATAGTAGTTTTGCGTAAACTTGATTATCCAATAATCAAAGTGTTTTTTTAGGGATGCTTAAACGTATTTTCTTACAAAAAAAACTTAACTTTAAAGTGAAAAATTATATAACTTTGCAATTGTTTAAATCCTTCTCAAAGGTCAATTTCTATACCTTCAAATTTGAAGAAGATGAACAAACGGAAACGGATAAATTCTTCTCCAAATTCGAGCATAACGAATCTGTTGCAGACGATTTAAATAATTTAGCGGGCTGGCTCTCCTTGATTGGTCAAAAATATGGTGCTAAACTCAACTTTTTTCGACATGAAGCATCCGCACAGGCTTTGCCACCGCCGATGTCAAAAATGATACAGGAAGTCATTGTCAACGATTTACGTTTGTATTGTGTTTGTGTGAGTGAACAAATCGTTATTTTGGCAAATGGCGGCATTAAAACGTCTCAAAAAGTGCAGGATTCATCAGATATTTTACAGTATTTTCGCTTTGCAAATGTGATGTCAAAACAAATTAATGACCTTATAAAAGACGGTGATTTCACATTTAGAGAAAAAAATATCATCAATATCAACAAAATAGAATTAACATATTAACATCATGGATGCTTTCGATAGAATTTTAAACAGAACACCCGAAGCTACAAAACGTAAGATTGACAAAAACTTAGCTATTGCGAATCGTATCATTGAAATACTGAGGGGGCAAGGCAAAACGCAACGCGACCTTGCTCGAGCATTGGGCAAATCAGAATCCGAAATTAGTAAATGGTTGACGGGTTTGCACAATATGGAGCTCCGTACGATTTACAAAATCGAAGTTGCTTTGGGTGAAGAAGTCATTACAGTTATTGGCGATAAGGTTGTCATGGCTTGATTGAGGGTAGCCCCCTCAGTATTTACCTTCATTTTCGCAAAACAACCACATCTTGAAAATCCTGAACATCGGATTTGCGTTTCCCCAAACGCCAAAAACCGTCTATTTTTTTATCAATTCTCAAACCACTGTCAGCAATTATTTTTTCTAAAAAACCCCTGTCAAATGCGACATTTGCCGCTTTTACGGTGTCGTCCATCAAGGCATAATGACCGTAATCGT
>JAYTUR010000879.1:0-3953 GCA_043744475.1 Saprospiraceae bacterium
ACAAGATTATGCCATTGTGAAATATAATTTCTTTTTTTGATTTTCTTCAAACTGCTTTTTTTCCTATTATTATTTTAAAAATACCATTTATGCGGTATTTATTTTTTAAAAAAAATAAAAAAGGCAAAAAACACCCAATCGTTTGCGCGATACTGAGGGGTGTCTTTTGCCCTTGTTATACTATTTTTAACACAATATTACTTAGCTGTTGCCAACGCCGCTGCTTCTTTCGGCTCATCATGAGCATTCATAATTAATGTCTGGTGGCGAATCGACTCTTGATGTATTGCCGTCAATAACTGAATGACAAACTCATCGCTCAAATCACGTTCACGACCTTTTTGCACAGCAGAATTCAAAATTTCACTCCAACGGTTTGTTTGCAAAATGGCAATATTATTGCGTTTTTTATACGCGCCTATCTCTTCTGCAAAACCCATGCGTTTGCCCAAAAGATTTAACAATTCATTATCAATTTGGTCAATTTGTACACGCAATGCCTCGATTGAGTTCAAGAAACCCGCATCTTTTTCGGCACGTAATACCAAATCGTCAATCAATGCCTTGTAAACAGGCGGCGTAATTTGTTGTTTGGCATCTGACCATGCTTCGTCAGGATTGCAGTGAACTTCTGTAATCAAGCCATCGAAGTTCAAATCCATCATTTCCTGCGCCACTTCTGCCAACATGTGACGATTGCCACAAATGTGTGAATTGTCACCAATGATTGGCAAATTCGGCATCCGACGCATCAACTCGATGGCAATTTCCCAATGTGGCACGTTGCGGTACTGCGTTTTTGCCGCCGACGAAAAGCCCCGATGAATCGCCGCCATACGCGTGATACCGACTTTATTCAAGCGTTCAAAAGCACCCAGCCACAATTCCAAATCGGGATTAATTGGGTTTTTAATCATTACAGGAATGTCCACACCGCGCAGAGCATCAGCGATTTCCTGCACTGAAAACGGATTAACCGTCGTACGCGCGCCAATCCACAAGACATCTACGCCAAATTTCAAGGCTTCATAGACGTGGTGTGCGTTTGCGACTTCCACCGTCGTCCGCAAACCTGTTTCCTCTTTCACGCGTTTCAGCCATTTCAAACCCTCGCTGCCCACACCTTCAAACATGCCAGGACGAGTACGTGGTTTCCAAATGCCGCTGCGGAAAAGGTCAACATTGCCTTGTGCCGCCAAATCGCGCGCGATACTCATAACTTGCCCTTCGGTCTCTGCCGAACAAGGTCCTGCGATGAGGAACGGGCGTTTCGATTGAACTTCTAAAAAAGGTTTTAAATCCATGATTTTTTCTTTTTTTAATTTGATAGATAAAACTGATATTCAGTTAATTTTTATTTTAAGATATTGATATTCAATTTTTTATGATGAAAATATTCATATTTGGTATATTTCTAAAAATCACCAAATCTTTGTTGTCTTAAAAAATATTGGCAAGTTACAAAACCGATAAACACATCACAAAACTTCATTTTTCATAAAATCCGACACTCAAAACACACCCCTTCAGTAAATTCCTAATTATTGCAAAATCCGCTTAATATCATTCGCTTTTTCAATCATACTATAAAATTCCTTAAAACGTCGTTTTATCAAATGCGACCGCATGGTACTCAATATATGTATGTGTTCGTCTAAAACGTCCAAAACATTGTCTCGATTTTGTTCAAAAATAGGAATCCACGTCTCAGGATTCGATTTCGCTAAACGCACCGACGAGCGAAAACCACCACTTGCTAAGTCGAAAATCGCGTTTTCATCGCGTTCTTTTTCCAAAACGGTCAAAGCCAAAGCAAAACTTGATATGTGCGAGATATGACTGACGTAAGCTGTATGCACATCATGGCTTTCTGCATCCATGTACAAAAGATTCATTTTCAAGGCTTTATACATGGTTTCTGCTATCAGTTGCGCTTTTTTACTACTTTGTTCGACATCACACAAAACGCAGACTTTATCTTCAAAAAGTTTCGGTAAGGCTGCTTGTGGGCCTGAAAATTCCGTCCCTGCCATCGGGTGCGTTGCAATAAAATTTTGCCGATTGGGGTGCAAACGCACAGTTTCCATGATATTCACCTTTGTTGACCCCACATCCATCACGATTTGCTTATCCACTTTGTCCAAAATCTGCGGTATCAAAGTTGTCAAACTATTCACTGGCGTTGCCACGATGACAATATCGCTCGCTGCAATCGCCTCCTCCAACGGTAAAATGCGGTTGACAAGACCCAATCCCAATGCCTTTTGAGCATGTTCTTCTGATGCTTCAACGCCTATGATGTCGGTTGCAAAACCCGATTCGTAGAGACCGATAGCGATTGAACCGCCGATTAAGCCTATACCTACTATTGTTACTGTCATAAAATGATTATTTCAATTTGTTGATTTTCAACTACTTACGCAATCTTAAAAACTTAGAAACCCTTTCAATCGCCTCCTCAAAAACCATTTCCCGCGCACATAACGACGACCGAATATATTCATCGCCTTGATTCCCAAATATGCCGCCGGGCGTGATAAAGACATTTGCACCATGCAAAATCTCATCGGACAGTTCAAAACCCGATTTATACTGAGGGGGTATCTTTGCCCATACAAACATACCCGTTTGGCGTTCATCGAATGTGCAGCCGAGCAATCGCAACAACACAAATACTTTTTGCTGACGACGACGGTATTCATCATTCAAATCTAAATACCATTCTTTATCTGCTTTCAAAGCTTCGACGGCGGCTAACTGAACGGGTAGGAACATACCAGAATCCATATTCGATTTGAAACGCAAGACATCGCTCAAAAACTCGGCTTTCCCTGCGAGCATTCCCACGCGCCAACCTGCCATGTTGTGGCTCTTTGATAGTGAATTTAACTCTAATGCAACGTCCTTCGCGCCTTCGACGGACAAAATACTGAGGGGGTGCTCATTCAATATAAAACTGTATGGATTATCATTGACAATCAATATATTATGCTGTTTTGCGAATGCAACGAGTTCTTCAAAAAAGGCTTGTGTGCCTTGTGCACCCGTGGGCATATGCGGATAATTGACGAACATCAATTTGACTTTTGACAAGTCTTGTTGTGCCAAAACATCGAGGTCGGGTAACCAACCATTTGTCTCTCTTAAATTGTAATCCACACATTTTGCTCCCGCCAAAGTGACGGCTGCGCGATAAGTCGGATAACCTGGATTGGGCAATAATGCTTCGTTGCCTGCCTCCAAATAGGTCATACAGATGTGCATAATGCCCTCTTTTGACCCTAACAAAGGCAATATTTCATTCACAGGATTGAGCGTTACGCCGTAGTGTTTTTTATAAAAAACGGACATCGCTTCCCGTAAAGCCAAGATACCGACATAGCCTTGATACGCATGACTTGTCGGCAATTGCGCCGCTTCGACGAGTTTTTCAATCGCCGATACTGAGGGGGGTAAATCGGGTGAACCAATGCCGAGGTTCAGTACATTTTTACCCGCCGCATTCAGTTCAGCGATTTCTTTTAGCTTTTTTGAAAAATAATATTCGTTAATCGTATCTAAACGACTCGCAACTTTAATGCTCATAAATCACTGATTTATACTGATTTTTATGATTTTACACGTTTACAAATTTTTTAAAGTTTCCTAAATGGCGTAATTAATTACTCAAAATACTCGCCGCTTTTGTATTCTCCCAACACTTTGATTTCGCCAACAACACGGTGCAATTCGACCATCGCTTTTGGATAATTAGAATATTGTCCCAATATAAAATCCACAAAAAACATGTACTCCCATGGCTTGTCCATAATGGGTGCAGATTGAATTTTTGTCAAATTGCAATTGTTTTTCGATAAAACTTCAAGTGCTTTATGCAGACTTCCAACAGTGTGATTGACAGAAAATACAAGCGAAACTTTATCAAAATCAGGCAAAATGGACTCTGTATGATT
>JAYTUR010000880.1:0-15589 GCA_043744475.1 Saprospiraceae bacterium
TGCTGAAGGCATCAATTGTGTCGAGAAAATCGCAGGATTGCATGTACAACCGATTGATTACGGAAACGTTCCGGGTTGTACGTATGCAACACCAGAAATCGCTTCGGTTGGTTTGACCGAAAAACAAGCCAAAGAAAAAGGATATGAATTGAAAATCGGTAAATTCCCATTCACGGCTTCAGGAAAAGCGAAAGCTGCCGGAACACCTGATGGATTTGTCAAAGTGATTTTTGATGCAAAATATGGTGAATGGCTGGGCTGCCACATGATTGCTGCCGGTGTAACTGATATGATTGCCGAAGCTGTTGTTGCTCGGAAATTAGACACGACCGGTCACGATATTCTTAAATCGATTCACCCGCATCCGACGATGAGCGAAGCGATAATGGAAGCAACGGCTCAGGCGTATGGCGAGGTGATACATTTATAAGATGTATTATTATAATTAATGTGCTAAACTTTCCAAAAGTTCTAACTTTTGGAAAGTTTAGCACATTAAAAACTGATTTCTTACTGAGGGGTCGGTTTTTTTATTTTAAAGATTGCGCTTGGACCTTTCCAATATTGACATCGCATTAACGTTTTAACGAAAGTTATTTATGGATTTAGAACTACCTTTGTTTTTTTGAATTTTCAACCAATCTAGCTTTCAATGAGAAAAACAACATTACTTTTATTAGTTGCAGCGACTATTTCGGTTATTCTCTTTTCAAATTGTCGTATAAGCCCAATTGACGAAATTAAAACCGATTTGAATCAAGAGTGGGCTTTGCCTTTAATTGATACCCGAAAATCGTTTGGCGACATCATTAATGGTTTTGACCCAAAGGCTTTTGTACAAATTGGGACTGACGGTACAGTTATTTTGCGTTATAAAGGCAATTATACCACACAATCGAGCCTCGATATTTTTAAAAACTTTCAAAATGTGACCTTTCCAATCGGTGATTCGACGATGGCTGTGCCTTTTTCATTGCCTAGCGGCGTGCATGTTGACTATGTAGATGTGAAAAAAGGAACGCTGCGTTGGGGCATTGCACCCGCGCCAGAGCCTTTAAATATTACAATTAGCATCCCTCAATTGACTAAAAACGGGGTCAGTTTCCGTAAGAATTTCAATCACAATGGTATTACGCTCGATACCCTTGAAATGGCAGGTTGGCGTTTGGCGGCGCAAAATGATTCTATTTTTATTTATACAACGGCGCGAAAAATTTCAAATGGACAGCCCTTTAACTTGAAAGGTGGCGGTGCATATCAGATTCAAAATTTTACTTTTTCTTATGCTAAAGGTTATTTTGGGCAAAGCATTTTTGATGGACCACAAGACAGCATTGCTATTGATTTTTTTGAAAAATGGCAAAATGGCAGTGTTTATTTCGATAGCCCACGTATGATTATCACTTTGGACAATTCGTTTGGTGTGCCTGTGCGTTCTATAATGAAGCGAGGTGAAGTCTTGACATTGGACGGGCGGCGGCTGCCACTGAAAAGCCCTTTGACCATAGGTGTGGATATCAATTATCCCAAAATCAATGAAGTCGGTCAATCGAAACGCACAGTCGTTGTTTTTGATAAAACGAACTCAAATATTGCCGAAATAATGAGTTCAAACCCTGTGGCTGTTCAATATGATATTGATGGTTTGACGAATCCAGACCAAAACACAACAATAACGGGCTTTATGACCGATTCAAGTAAATTTGAATTGCAAGTAGAAGTGGAAGTGCCAATGATTGGCAAAGCCAAAAATTTTGAGCTCAATGACACCTTTAATATCAACCTTTCGCAAGCAACTGATGTGACGCAAGCCGAATTTAAAATTATTACAGACAATGGCATGCCGATTGATATTTCTCTGCAAGGCTATTTTGCGACGAGTAATGGGGCAATTATTGACTCTATGTATGCCGTAAAGTCGCCGATACTGAGGGGGGCTCCTGTAAACAGTGCGGGCTTACCGACAAGTATTACGACGACTGAAAATTTTATCACCATTAATGCTGAAAAGCTGAAAAAAGTACGTGGTGCAACAAAACTTATCATACGCTACTCATTTTCAACGACAAATAATGGAACAGTCCCGGTCAAGTTGACTTCAACACAAGATGTACGCGTTCGGATAGGGGTGAAGTTTGGTTTGAAAACACAATAGATTTAATTTGAATTTATTAAAGATTGATAAAGAACAAGCTCTGCACTGATAAAGTGGCAGAGCTTGTTTTTTTTAGGCGACTACTTGCTATTCTCATCAATTTATTGTTTTTTTGTAAAAATTTCAATATAAAAAATTGACATTCCACAGAACATTCACATTCCATTACAGACAATTCTAATCTATTCCTCGGTCTTTTTTCTGTTTTTTAAGTTCACACGCGCATTAATTTAAAGCATTACATTACAACTGATATTCTTTTGTCTTGAACAATAGGAGTTTGTTTGTTTTAATGTGAAAAGATAAACACAACCGATTTTTGCATAAACATTCACTAACAAATTTTAAACTTTAATCTATGAACAAAATACTTACACTTCTATGCAGCATAATGTTCTGTTGCTTGATTAACTCCTGTAAATTGCCTTTTGACGATGTTGATTTAAACGTAAAACTCACCCCAGAGTATGCCGTTCCGTTGGTTGAAACGAGCATGAATTTTCGAGATTTATTCGATGGTTTTGGCGGTAATTCCTTTTTGCAAGTACAAGCAGATGGTACTTATAAGATGTTTTACCAAAGTCAAGTGGTTGAAACACCACTTTTAAATCTATTTGCCAATATGCCCGATGTGCAAACGATTCCCATTGTGCAGCCTGATATGGTCATACCATTTCCAGCTCCTGCGACGATGCGTATAGATGCCATTGACTTCAAAAAAGGTTTTTTCAAATGGCGTTTTGATGCACAAACCACGCCACTGATGGTGCGCATCACCGTTCCACAATTTACAAAAAACGGTGAATCGTTTTCAAAGACCTTTACTTTAACGAATACGGCTTTTAGCGATTCCATTGACCTCAATGGTTGGCGTTGTGAGCCAACAATGGGCAATATTGTGATGAGTTATCAAGCGAGTAAGGCAAATGGAGAATTTATTTCCTTGAATAATCAAGGCACGTATGAATTGACGCGCTTTGAAGCGAAGACTATGAAAGGCTATTTTGGGCAGTTTTTACTCAATTTGCCTAAGGATTCTTTGAGTTTTGACTTTTTTAAAAATTGGAAACCCAACGGTAAAATCACCTTCAGCGAGCCAAAAATCACTTTCACTTTTGAAAATAATTTTGGTTTTCCGATTCAAGTCGTTGCAACAACTGCGGAGTCTAATAATTTAGCTGGACAAAAAATTACTTTGCAAAGCCCTTTAACGGCGGGTGTTAACATCGCTTATCCGTTACTCACCGAAATAGGTGTCTCGAAAAAAACGGCTATTAGCATTGACAGTAAAAATTCAAACCTTGCAGATATTATTGCCAGCTATCCGACCCAGTTTTCTCAATCTTTTGTAGGTAAAACGAATGTGAACAATCCGACAAAAGAAGCAGGTTTTATAAACGATGATAGCCGTTTGAAAACGTCGTTGACCATGGAAATTCCATTGATTGGTACGGCTGAAAAATTTACGGCTTATGACACTTTGGTGCTTGATTTATCCAAATTTTCAGAAGTGACAGCTGCCGAATTTAAAATAACGACTGATAACGAAATGCCCATAGACATGTCCTTGCAAGGCTATTTTATCAATTCTTCGGGCGGTATCATTGATTCAATGGTTCTAAAAGAGCCTTTGATACTGAGGGGGGCACCAACGACGGCTGCGGGAACAACGATAGGCACATCATTGGCTTATAATTTCATAAAAATTGATGCAGTAAAATTCACACGTATCCGTTCTGCCAAAAAAATCATTCTGAAATATACCATTTCTTCCTCTAATAATGGTGCAAATCCTGTTAAATTCAATGGGTCGCAGAAGTTTAGGATAAAACTCGGTGTACGCGTCGGCGTGACCCTTTAACTAACGGATAACGGATAATGGATAGCGGATAATTCTTAATCTATCCATTTTCCATTATCAACTATCCATTAATTGAACATCCAAAATTTAAAATAATGAACAAATTCTACATACTCATCTTATTTTTTCCGCTTTTTTTTAGCCCAACGCTAAATGCCCAACAAGAGCAAACGCTGAATTTTGCGACCGACCTATGGCAATCGAATTTAACAAATCCAGCCTTTTTGCCTTCTGGGAAAAACATCCAAATCAGCTTGCCCAGTCTGTATTTCAATGCTAATTCACCGCTTTCAATACGTGATTTGATTGTTCAAAAGAATGGTAAGCGGGTTATCGCTCCTTTCTATGGTCAATGGCTCGACAAATTGGAGGAGAAAAATTATTATAACGGCGATGCTCAAATGTTGACGGGAGCTATTTCTTTCCCCATTTCAGAGCATCTTCAAATCAGTGCGCATCACTTGTTGTCAAGTTCTCAAAATTTTATGGTGCCACGCGATGCGGCGAGTCTCGTCGTTCGAGGCAATGGGCAGTTTGTCGGCACGGCTGCTGAGTTTGGCACACATATCAGCACCGATGTAAGAAGTGAATTTGGTTTGGCTTTTACTTACCATGATGAACTTTTCTCACTTGCCGGACGCATAAAAAGCCAAAATGGTATAGTAGGCGTTTTCTCTCGTGGCGACAAATTGAGACTGGGGACAGATACCTCTTTTTATGCTTTGCGTTTGACAACTGACTACGATTTGGTGACGTTTCAACCCGACCAAAAAAACCTTTTGACCAGTGCTTTTCTCAATAATGGCGGCATTTCTGCCGATTTTGGCGTTAAAATAAATCTTGGAAAGCTCAAATTGTCTGCTTCTGTACTCGATGCGGGTGGCTCTATTCAATGGAAAAAAGGTGGAAAAACGTATTCAACAAAGGGCGATGTTGATTTCAGAGGGTTTAGCAAAATAGATGTTGAAAACACCAGTTTTACTCGCATCATGGATACCATCAAAACGGCATTGAATATTTCTGAATACGACGGTGGACGTTTTACCCAAAATCTGCCTTTAAGGGTTTATATCGGCGCAAACTACGAATTAACAAATAATTTGCGCATCGGCGGCTTGTTTTATAGTGAAAGCCTAAACGAAGAGACGAAATATGGTGCCATGGCAAATGTCACTGTCAATTATTTGTCGTGGTTGCGTTTTGGTGCAACTCTGGGTTTGCGTAATGAATCAAAAGCCAATTTGGGTCTTCACGCCGTTTTGACATTGTACAAAACAGCGCAACTCTTTTTCGTTACCGACAATATTCTTGTATATGGAACGCCCTTCGCAACCAATACTTTTAACGGACGTATTGGTTGTAATTTACTTTTTGGTAAAAATCCAGAGGAAAAGCTGACTAAAAAGATAAAATCTGATAAAATGTCGAAACGTTATGGGACGATTTGGTAGAGCTTGTTTTGAGATTTCTTCTGAGTGATTTTTCAATAATAAATGGGGATAAAATAATTTAGACTCTTTTACTTGTAATGTGTTGATTTTCAAGATGTTGCATATTCATCATTCATCATTCATCATTAAAATATTCATCATTACGAATACATATCGTTTTCATTTCAATACTTATTATTTTTTATATCTTCGTGCATACATTCATAAAACGTTTAAAAATTAGTTCACATATGGCAATGTTCAGTAGTTCAACAGATAAAAAACAGCCGTCAAGCAACGGGTCAAGTCTAACATCTACTATAAATACTGAGGGGTTGACTTGTATCATTGCAAAAGGTACGGTCATAGAGGGTAAAATTACATCAACTGAAAATATGCGCATTGATGGCAAAATAAAAGGTCAAGTTGTGTGCGATAAACGCCTTGTCATGGATGCAGGTGGTGTTGTCGAAGGCGATGTGCAGGCAGGGGAGTCAACCATAAAAGGCAGGGTTGTTGGAACAGTTACGGTTACTGATACGCTGCATTTGCTTGAATCTTCATTTATTAAAGGTGATATCAAAGCCAAAAAATTGCACGTCGAGGAAGGTGCAAAATATGACGGAAAGTGTCTAATCGGTTGATTTTTTACTTGTTTGTTCGCGTATAATGCGTAAAAAATGTCGAGGTGTGTCTCATACTTCGACATTTTTTATGCGTAAATAGTCATTCAATATTCAAAAAATGTATCATTGACTGCTATCCAATAGCAAATAACAGTTAACTTCGCCGCCGAAAATGGGACGTATAAATCAAGAAATAGTCGAGTTTGCGTTTTCAGATAAAACGACACAAACTTATGAATTGAACCTTTTGGTAGGTGCTGATAGCATTTATTATATGGTCAATGATGCACAATTGAATGTATTGGCACTCAAAAGTTTTCACTTCGACCATCGGCGAGAGAAATCTGCTACTGCTCATTTAAAAGCAGTTTTCATCGAAGACGAAATGCTGAAATTGCCTTTCCGAACGACAAAAGTAGCTTTTACATCGCCTCATTTCACCCTTATACCCACTAAATTTTACGATGATAGAAGCCGTTTAGCCTATTTTGAAAACATAACGACATTAGAAGGCAAAGAGCATTTTGATTTTGATAATATAAAAAACATCGAAACGCACAACGTTTACCTTGTCGAAAATACATTGGTTGATGCTTTGCAAACGACTTTCCCACAGGCTCATTATTATCATTATATGACACCTTTGATATTGGGGTATCAAAAAATGGCAGCCAATCGTTCAGGACATCAAGTCTTTGCGAATGTACGGGATGGGCAGGTGCAAGTCTTGTTTTTCGATGGTAAAGACTTAATTTTTGCGAATTCATTTCCCTTCAAAACATCACAAGACTTCATTTATTTTATTTTAAATGTCTATGAACAATTCAAATTAAGTCCTGAAACCACCCCCCTCAGTATAAGCGGCTCTTTGACCGAAGATTCTGATATTTTTAGAGTGATATATCGTTATGTTCGCTATATTGGTTTTATAAACACACCTTCTTATTTTCGCTTTGGACAACAATTTACAGGTATTCCGCAACATTTTTATTTCGATTTGTTTTCTATAAAGTTGTGTGAGTGATAGGCTTAGTTTAACAAATTTGTCCATAAAACTGTCCAACAACGCTATGCTACCTTTCCTTTTCGACTTGTCACTGCCTTTTAAAGATGCTGTTTTTGTCTTTGCCATATTGCTATTTGTCATATTGGTCATGCCTATTTTATTTAAAAAAATTCGTATTCCGGGTATTGTAGGGCTTATTTTGGCAGGTGTCGCCATTGGACCTAAAGGTGTTCACCTCCTCGAATTGGATGCAGCCATAAAGCTACTGAGTACGATTGGACTGCTTTATATCATGTTTCTTGCAGGTTTGGAAATTGATTTCCGCGATTTCCAACGCAACCGCAACAAAAGCATCATTTTTGGTTTTTTGACTTTCAGCATACCCCTCAGTATTGGTACGTTCACTGCGCTCTATGTGCTCAATCTATCCTTCAATTCAGCCTTTCTCTTGGCTTCGATGTATGCCACACATACACTTATTTCGTATCCTATTGTCTCTCGATTGGGCATTACTAAAAACGAAGCGGTAACAATTACCGTTGGCGGCACTATCATTACAGACACAGCCGCACTTTTGCTTTTGTCCTTTATTACTGCCAATGCGGAAGGTGGGTCTTGGGAAGATATTCTGTTGACAATGAGCATGTCATTTGCGCTTTTTCTGATAGTCGTTATGGGCATTTTTCCCCGCATCGCTCATTGGTTTTTCAAAAACGTAGAAGCAGAGGGTACTTCACAATATATTTTTGCGCTTTTGATTGTTTTTGCATCGGCTGTAGTGGCAGAATTGGCGCATATCGAACCTATTATCGGGGCTTTCATGGCAGGTTTGGGTCTCAATCGCTTGATTCCGCACTCATCAGGGCTGATGAATCGCATTAATTTTACAGGCAATGCGCTTTTTATACCTTTGTTTTTGATTTCTGTCGGTATGCGGGTTGACCTCAATGTGCTTTTTGCTGATATAAATTCTTGGAAAGTTGCCATTACGATTATAGTTGTTGCTTATTTGTCAAAATGGATAGCGGCGTTTTTGACGCAGAAAATATTCAAATATTCCACAACCGAACGACAGATTATATTTGGCTTAGGCAGTGCCCATGCCGCAGCAACACTTGCCATTGTACTCATTGGTTTTGATTTAAAATTATTTGATGCGTCTATCCTCAACGGCACTATTTTGATGATTCTCGTCTCGTGTTTGGCTTCTACTTTTATTACTGAAAATGCAGCTAAGAAATTGGTTATCAAAGAATTAGAAAAAGCAGCTACGGATACTGAGGGGGTCGAACGCATTTTAGTTCCTGTTGCCAATCCTGCTAATTTTGAGACTTTGATTGACTTAGCGATATTAATGAAAAAGCCACATTCGCAAGAACCGATATACCCACTTTCAGTTGTCAATGACGATGCCGAAAGCCGAAAACGTATTTTGTTAAATGATAAACTATTTGAGAACGCTATCAGCCACGCACGTGCCGCAGAAGTGAACGTTGAAGTCATTTCAAGGGTTGATTTAAACGTGGCAGGGGGCATCATACGCGCCGTCAAGGATTTAGCGATTTCGGACATCATCATCGGTTGGAATGGCAAACCATCGGCTGTGGATATTTTTTTTGGCACTATCATGTCGCAAGTTTTAGAAAAAACAACGCAAACTGTTTTAGTCTCTAAAATCAATCAGCCTGTCAATACCTTCCGTCGGCTCGTCGTCGTCGTGCCACCGCAAGCAGAATTAGAAATGAGTTTTCACCGGTGGTTGACGATTTTAGAGCGTTTTGCTTCACAATTGGGTGCGAAATTGACCTTTTATAGCGTTGACGCAAACCCTGAAATCTTAAAAACGCATTTAACGCATCACCGTTCTCTACTACAATCCGATTTTTTGCACCTACCTTTTTGGGAAAACATCAATGATATTGCCCCGATACTGAGGGGGGAGGATTTACTCATTGTTGTCAGTGCAAGAGCGCATACACTTTCCTATACAAAGGCGATAGACCGTCTGCCTCGCGTTTTGTCGCATGATTTTGAAGCCCATTCTTTCCTCATATTGTTTCCAGAACAGGCTTTGAGAGTAGATACTGAGGGGGTGAGTCAGCAGTTTGTGGGGTAATATAAAATTCATATTATTGATTTTAATGGGCAAATACCCGAATCGTTTATTCTTACTTTTTAGTCAGCTGTTTTAACAATTTTCCGAATTGTTTGCTTGTTTTCATTCATTATCTCTAACCAATATATACCGTTTGCTAAGTTTGGTAACGCCAAAACGATTTTAGATTCATTCATTTTTGTCGTTAAAACAGTTTGCCCTAAACTATTTGTCAATCGAAGAGAAGAAGGAAATACGCTATTTTCCATGACTTCAATTGTAAAACTCTGTGCAAAAGGATTTGGGTAAATTTGAACATCTAATACTGGGGGGGCTTCTTTTATCGCTGTTGTTATATTAAATCGCCATACTTTGGTATCATAAGGCGTATCATTGCCTGTTTTAGTTATCAGTTTGTTAGGCAATCCTTCTATGTGATTGATGGTAAAATAGCGGGTACTGTCAATGGTGTTGTAAATTGTACCTGTTTCGTTGATGATTTTGGTGGTATATTCTCTTTTATTGTTGGCATATTTGTACTGGGCATAAATAACTTCAATAAATGAATCGCGGTTTAAAATTGTATCGCTTAAAATTGGAACATCGTTTTGGAAAAAAATACTTGAAGGATAATGCACATCAAGTGTATTTTGTAAATCAATTGACTTTCGAGTTAAATTGCTATTGTAATATAAGACCAAACGTCCGTCATATGTATAGTTTACCTCACCATATTTTTTTAAAAGTGTTCTTTGCCATGGATATGATGTTTTCTTATCTTTCAGTTCCTCTTTGAATGAAGATAGGCTATAAATTCTAAAATATGAAGGAAACGTATTGTCAATAATGGTATCAATAAAAAGTTTATCTTTTAAACCTTTCTGATGGTCCAGCCGAAAATTATAATTTGATTTATAAATTTTTTTACCTAACTCATTAATAACTAAATGACCTTTATTTCCTGTTACATCATAGCTGAAAACAATTTCTACTAGAGTATCTTTTGAGAATACATTGTCATCTGCATCAGTATAAATAGAATTTGAATTATCTACTTGAATATTTCGGGACCATTTAAGATTAACTGTTTTCCACCAACTATGATTAGCATTAAACAACTTCATACTATCCTTATAAATGTAAAAATACTTTTCACCTGAATAACCAAACTTCTTCCGATGTAAATAATAGGCATCATAGTATATAGTATCTACTTGAATATTAGGTACATTATAAACCGTAGTTCTGTAGCCAAAAGTATTTGGATTTCTACCATTTTCCCAAGTTGCAATAAGAAGTTTCGTAGGTAAACCTTCAATTTCACTAAAATAGACCAGATGTGCCAAAGTATTTACTGTGAAGATAACAGAGTCTCTTTCATTTCTAATTTGCAACTTATATGGTTCTTTTTTGGTCATCGTATCTTTAAAAATCCAAATCATTTCAAGCAAATTATCACCATTCAAATGCGTTTGCGTGACCCCATGTTCGCTTTTCAAAAGACGTACTTGACTATTCAATACTAAGGGGTATTGAATGGTTTTCAAAAGTTGATGTTGAGATGAATAAATCTTAACTTGTTTTAGTGAATCGTTAGAAAACCAATAGTGTTCGCCACCGAAAGACCATTTTACACGATGTAAGTCAGTTGTGGGGTAGGTGTGTTCCCAAATACCTTGAGCTTGAATACTGAGGGGGATGCTTATCAAAAAGCAGAGTTTGAAGATGAATTTCATTTTGTTTGCTTTAGTTTTAAATTGGATTTTTAATGTGGTCAAATGGTAGATCCTAAAAGACTTCTGCAAAAATATAACATTAATTGTTTGGTTGTTTATAATCAAAAACATAAAGTTTTTAAGTATAATTGAAAACTTAACATGAGTAATGGAAAGCAGTTTTTGACTTTTCTATAACACTATTTGAAAATAATTATGGCATAAAACGTTTGGAATCATGCATAAATGGCTTAAATTTGTTAACAATCAAGCTAAAACGATAAACAAACTATGAGAAATGAACGGTATGAATTGGAAATAAGTGAGGCGTCCATGACTTTTGAATTTGTGAGTAAAGGTTCAAAAGGTTTCATAAGGAAGCGAGTGGTATTTCAAGAATCAACTATTCAAAAAAATATTTATAACTTAGCATTTGGGGATATTGACTTGAACACAAATGATTTTGATGATTTAGTTATTACAAATAATCAGGATACAGAAAAAGTCCTTTCAACTGTTGCTGCTGCAGTATTCGTTTTTATGGATGAATATGATAATGCACGTATTTATGCCAAAGGAAGTACACCATCAAGAACGAGGCTTTATAGAATCGGTATTTCCAATAATCTTGAAGAACTAAAAAAGATGTTTGATGTTTATGGCTTATTGGATAATGAGTGGGTTGCCTATCAAAAGAATGAAAATTATTCTGCATTTTTAATTCAAAGAAAAACGCTACGAAAATGAAAGAAATAACTGTATTGAAACAACCGAAACCGATTAGTGCTAAAATCAATCCTGCTTTGAATAAGTATGATAATGCCGTTGTGTCGCCCACAAAATTAGAAGAAGCTAATGAAACTCTTGCAAAATATGGTCTGCCCAAAGAATGGCAAGCCGATTATGACAAAATCATTCGCGATAAGTCATTTTGGGTACGAGGTACGATAAATCAAGCTAATATTGATATTTGTACTTTTGTCGTCGTCGGAAGAGCATCGGGTAAACGTTCTGAAAAGACATATAACATCGCCGCTTTGTCGTCAGATATTTTATCAGAATTGGTAAAAAAATATGGTGACGAAACGTTAAAGGTGCATATCAAACCCAAAGACGAAGAGGGTGATGAATCGAGTTATGAATTTATTGAAGCTTTGCCTATTGATAAGATGATTGTGATAATTGAATAAAATACCCCCCTCAGTAAAAAAAGCAAAAAGCCGCTTCCAATAACTTGGAAAGCGGCTTTTCATCTATTTATACCACAATGTATTTATAATTCATTTTCGTCGCCGACGAATTCTTCTTGATAATCCATATCCAAATCATCTAAAATGCCTCTCGCTTTGTTGGCTTCGTAAGCCGACTTAGTGGTGACGATGACGTTTTGGAATTGTTTCAAGCCTGTACCTGCTGGGATGCGTTTACCAACGATGACGTTTTCTTTCAAGCCCATGAGGTAGTCTTTCTTGGCAGCAATAGCAGCGGTTGAAAGGACTTTCGTGGTTTCTTGGAACGAAGCTGCTGAAATCCAGCTTTCTGTACCCAATGATGCTTTGGTGATACCCAACAACAATGGTGTAGAAGTGGCAGCAACGGCGTCGCGGAACTCCATTTGCTTGCGGTCATTACGCTTCAAGAATGAATTCTCTTCACGTGCTTGACGCAAACTGACGAGTTGTCCCGCTTTCATACGGTTTGAATCGCCCGCTTCTGTGATGATTTTTTTATCAAACAAAGCATCATTAGCATCGAGGAATTCATGACGTTCAACGGGTTCGCCTTCGAGGAAGGTTGTATCGCCTGGGTCTTGAATTTCAAAGCGGCGCATCATTTGACGAACGATGACCTCAATGTGCTTATCGTTGATGGTGATACCTTGCGAACGATAAACTTCTTGAACACCATTTACCAAATATTGCTGAACCGCAAAAGGGCCTTTGATGGCCAAAATATCGCGTGGCGCAGTGACACCATCAGAAAGCGGCGTTACAGCACGAACGAAGTCACCATTTTGAACCAAAATATGTTTAGCCATTGGCACAAGATACTTGCGGATTTGACCGTCTTTTGCTTCAACAGTTACTTCACGATTACCACGTTTTGCTTTTTCTGATAAATTGACAACACCATCAATTTCAGAAACAACCGCAGGATTCGATGGGTTACGTGCTTCAAACAACTCAGTTACACGTGGTAAACCACCCGTAATATCGAGGAGTTTCTGCATACGACGTGGAATCTTAGCGATACGCTGACCTGAATTGATGACTTGACCGTCTTCAACAGACAAATAAGCACCCACAGGAATCGTAAACGTTTTCAGTTCTTCACCGTCTTTGTCCACGATTTTGACCATCGGAACGATACGCTTTTGACGAGCTTCAATGATAATCTTTTCAGCAAAGCCTGTTTGGTCGTCGCGGTCTTCACGGTAAGTTGTACCTTCAATCAAACCATCGTACTTGATGAAACCTGTTTTATCCGAAACGATAACGGCGTTGAATGGATCCCATTCACAGAGTTTTTCGTTACGCTTGACTTCTTGACCGTCTTTTACGAAAATCGTTGAACCATACATAACATTGTTGGCTGCAAGGACTTTACCTGTTTTCGAGTCAACAATTCGCATTTCACCTGTTCGTGAAATAACTCTTTCAATTGTTTCACCCGCATCAGTTGTATAACCCACCGTTAAGATTTCGTCGAACTCAACTTTACCTGCAAAACGAGCTACCAATTCACTCTCTTGGCGAGAGACCATTGCTGTACCACCGACGTGGAAGGTACGTAATGTCAACTGAGTACCCGGCTCACCGATAGATTGTGCCGCAATGATACCGACAGCGTCACCCATTTCAGCAATACGGCCAGTCGCTAAGTTACGACCATAACATTTTGCACAGCAACCGCGTTTGGTTTCACATGTTAAAACTGAACGAATTGTAACTGTTTCAACGCCAACACTTTCAATGTATTTAGCAACATCATCACCTATAAAATCAGCTGCTGTAAGAATCAAAGCGTCTGTTTCTGGGTGATAAATGTCGTATAATGTATAACGTCCACGAATACGGTTCGTCAATGATTCGATTTCTTTGTCACCTTCTTTCAATGAGGTTGTTTCGATGCCCCTCAGTGTATTACAGTCTTCTTCACGAATAACCACGTCTTGAGCAACGTCAACGAGACGACGTGTCAAGTAACCTGCGTCAGCCGTTTTCAAAGCCGTATCCGCCAAACCTTTACGCGCACCGTGAGTAGAAAGGAAGTATTCGAGTACCGAAAGACCTTCAATAAAATTTGAAAGGATTGGGTTCTCGATGATAGCACCACCTGTATCACCAGACTTACGTGGTTTTGCCATCAAGCCCCTCATACCGCACAACTGCTTAATCTGTTGTTTTGAACCACGCGCGCCAGAGTCCAACATCATATAAATAGAGTTGAAACCTTGTTTGTGTGCCGCCAATTCTTTCATCAACACGTCAGTAACCTTGTTGTCGGCATTACCCCATTTATCAACGATTTGGTTGTAACGCTCATTATTCGTAATCAAACCCATGTTGTAAGAATCCCAAACTTCATCAACTTCTGCTTGTGCAGATTCCAACATAGACTCTTTTACTGAGGGGGTAATCAAGTCACTCAAAGTGAATGATAAACCCGCACGGAATGACCAACCGAAGCCTAACTCCTTGATTTTGTCCAAAAAGTCAGCAGTTACTGCAAAGTTTGAACGGTGAATGACATCGCTGATGACGGCTTTCAAGTTACGTTTGGTCAAAACAATATTGATAAACGGTACTTGTTCTGGCACTGCTTCGTTGAACAATACACGACCAACTGTTGTCGTCATGCGTTTGAACACCATTTTGCCATCAACTTCTGTGCGTACACGACATTCAATAGCAGCATGCAAATCAATTTGACGCTCGTTGTAAGCAATAATGACTTCTTCTGCTGAATAGAAACGACGACCTTCACCACGGCAAGGATTTTCTGGAATAGACTTGCGCTCTTTTGTCAAGTAATACAAGCCCAAAACCATGTCCTGCGATGGCAACGAAATCGGCGAACCATCTTGTGGATTCAAGATATTGTGCGAAGCCAACATCAAAATTTGTGCTTCCAAAATCGCTCCGTGACTGAGGGGTACGTGTACAGCCATCTGGTCACCGTCAAAGTCGGCGTTGAATGCACCACAGACAAGTGGGTGCAACTGAATTGCCTTACCTTCAATGAGTCGTGGTTGAAACGCTTGAATAGACAAACGGTGAAGCGTTGGTGCACGATTGAGCATGACAGGGTGTCCTTTCAAGATGTTTTCAAGGATTTCCCAAATTACATTGTCCTTACGGTCAACTAATTTTTTCGCTGATTTAACCGTCTTGACGATGCCACGCTCGATGAGTTTACGAATAATAAACGGTTTGAACAATTCAGCCGCCATTTGTTTCGGCAAACCACATTCATGCAATTTCAATGTCGGACCAACAACGATAACCGAACGACCTGAATAGTCAACACGTTTACCGAGCAAGTTTTGACGGAAACGCCCCTGCTTACCTTTCAAAATATCAGACAAAGATTTCAATGCCCGACCGCCTTCGGCTTTGACCGCATTTGACTTCCGTGAGTTGTCAAACAATGAGTCAACTGCCTCTTGCAACATACGCTTTTCGTTTCTGAGGATGACCT